>JACNKY010000053.1 GCA_014381795.1 Pseudomonadota bacterium
TAATGATTCGTCGGGGAGGGACAATTGACTTACGTTTTCAGTAATTAAACTAACGTTTTTCAAACCCAGTCTGTCGATACGCTGACGCGCGGAGGCCAGTATCTCAGGGTTGTTATCCACTCCGATTACCTGTGCCGCAAACTTCGCCATTTCCACCGTCAACGTTCCGTCTCCGCAACCGAGGTCAATAATTTCCAGTTCGGAAGTTCCAGAGTCAAATCCTGATTTACGCTCACCGTTCTGGCCTAGTAAGATTCCGAGTAGACACGACCAGGCGAACCACGATTGTCCTGGTTCAAGTAGTCGTTCATTTAAACCGCCGCCGCTGATTTCCCGTTGACGTAAAACCTCATGTAAACGTACTCGATCGTTATTTGGATCTTTCATCGTTGAGAGTTGTTCCTGCAAATAACTCCAAAGCAGGTGCAATTCACTGTCTAGGGATTCTTTTTGTGCGAGTTGATAAAAAGTCCATATACCTTCTTTACGCTCCTGCAACAACTTCATTTTTCGCAAGTGACTCAGATGCCGGGAAATCCCGGATTGGGCCATGCCTAAAATAGTTGTCAGTTCACTGACGTTTAAAGGTGTCTGAGAAACTAAAATTAATATCCGGAGACGTGTTTCGTCGCCTAGTAATCTTAAAACTTGAGCAATACTTGACATGATTTTCGGAGGTAAAAAGGTCAGAAAGTCTTCCTGATTCAGTTAGATCATCATATATCAATACAATGATTTACGTGTTAAGGCAAGCAAAAAGTTGCCCATTTCTGTTTTGGGGATCAATATGCAGTGGGGACTGAGAAACGGATTTGTATTTCGAGGTTATTTTCTGAGAACAGCCCCTGAATTTATTCGGGGGCTAAAGGGGATATTATAAACATGAAACCGTTTCAACGGTTTTAAGTGATTCGATTTATGATGTTGGGCAAACGATTCTCCTAATTTATCTCAAAAGACAGTGTGAACACTTAAGCCAACGATTCAATCTCTGCAGAAAACCCAATTATCGTCGTGACTCAGTTCTTGGTTCAAACGGTAACCGTCATAATCAAAATCCTGTAAGCCTTCTACTTCCTGCAGCTTGTTGTCAATCGCGTAACGCACCATCATTCCACGGGCTTTTTTAGCAAAAAAACCAATCATTTTATATTCACCGTTTTTCCAGTCTTTAAACAACGGAGTAATCAGACGTCCATCCAGACTTTTCTTTTGAATAGCTTTAAAGTATTCATTTGAAGCAAGGTTGATTAAAACCGGCTCGTCCTGTTTTGCCAGCATTGAATTGACAGCATCAGTAATCTGCTCACCCCAAAACTGATAAAGGTTACTACCTTTTTTTGTTTTAAGTTTAAGTCCCATTTCCAGTCGGTAAGGCTGCATGAGGTCAAGCGGGCGCAACAAACCGTAAAGACCGGAAATGATCCGTAAATGCTGCTGTGCGTAATCCAGTCTATCTTCAGCAAGAGCAGATGCATCCAAACCTGTATAAACATCACCTTTAAAAGCTAGTACGGCCTGTTTTGCATTCTGTGAATTGAAAGGCAGTTGCCATTGATTAAAACGTTCGACATTTAGTTCAGCAATTTTTTGACTGACATGCATCAGCTTCATCAACTGAGGAGAAGACTTCTTGCTGACGACCTCAATCAGTTCCTCTGACTTTTCCAGATAGTCAGGCATACTGTAATTCGCAGTAGTTGGAGGGGTCTCATAATCCAGCGTTTTTGCCGGTGAAATAAGCATTAACATCGAGGTTCCATTTGATTAAAATTTTTCCGCAGTCAAGATATAATTTATATACACACTGTCAACTTCAACTGAAAGTCTTTGATTATATCAAATTAATTTTAAATCGGGGGATTATTTTTCTCTAATTAATCTGGGAGATTTAGTTCTTCGTTAAGCTTAAAATTACCTAGAGTCGTTCCCTGAGCACGCTGTACTGAAGCTGTCGAAGGAACATCGAAGGGGATTTTCAGCTGAGTCCTCGGTTTCGACTCTGCTCAACCAGCCATTTACAGAGAATCAAGTCAGTCTGAGCTTCTCGCTGTAGTAGTTTATATTTGTAAAGCAAAACTTCTCAGAGAATACCAAGACTTCGCAAACCTTTACGATAGGCTTTACGTTTCCATGGTACAACTAATTTTAAACCTCTACGCGGTGATATCCATTGGTAAGCGTCAAATTCAACTGGTTCATGGGTGAAAGAAATTTTCTCAGTCTCACAATTCAACTTAACAAGATACCAGCGTTGCTGCTGTCCAAGGAAAGGTTTCCACATTGGCTGTTGATGAAGGATGTACAGCATTTTGCGTGGATAATGGTAACGTATCCGCGTGTTGGAAGAACGGATGATGCTGACCTCTCTTGTGCCGATTTCTTCTTCCAATTCACGAAAAAGGGTTTCTTCTTCGTTTTCTCCAGGGTCAACACCGCCTTGAGGAAACTGCCAGTTCCAACGTAACTGACCTCCATCGGACAGTGGTTTTTCTTCTTCATTCTTTATTGAAACTCGGCGGAACATCAACACTTTATTTTTTGCAGGATCAAAGATTACCGCGGCTACGTTCGGCCTGAATTTTTTTACGCTCATGTATTTTTTTCTTTCAGATCATAATGGCGCTCACGAATTTTTCTAACCACATCAAGTACGGGGATATCCGGAAAGTCCTGCCATCCCATCAGTTTAAACAAGTATGTTTTCAACCGTCCGCGAGACAATCCGCGGTTTTCCCAGTTTAGATAAATTCCTTCGTAACCAACAGGTAAAGGGCGACCGTCTAAATTTTTACGCAGCAGGAATTTAATTGTGCTGTCAGGATAATTACTGACAAATTTAATCATCGATTGTTTTGCAATAGGGCCATCACCAAAAACAACGTCGCTGTCATCATCAATATCTCCTTGTAATCCTCCTGAATCGAAGTCAACTTCTTCACCCTGCTCATCCTCTACCTCAATTCCATCAAATAATGAGGCCGCAGAAACACCGGCTTCTGCTGATGTAGAGTTATTTGATTCTTCCGTCTCTGTTGGCGTTTCCTCATCTGCACTTTCTTCTGCTAATTCATCTGCATTTTCTTCTGCTAATTCATCTGCACTTTCTGCTATTAATTCATCTGCACTATCATCATCAGGAATCTGTTCCAAAGCAGATATTTCTGTTCCCGCAGTAGAATCTTGAACTAACTCTTCAGCATCCGTAACTGTTTCAAGCTGTTCCACTGAAGAAATTTCGAGGCTTTCGCCAGTTAATGAGGTTCCATTTTTCGGAAGAGGAATTTCCAGAGTTTTCTCTTGCAAAGCAGCGCTTTCACGTAGTGCTTTAGTATGATCACTGACCAGTGGAAAGGAGGGCGGCTGATTTTCAGGGACATAAGCCGGAATAACAAAACGTCCCGCACGACTCTGTTGAACATGGTCAACCACTGGATCATAAGATGTCTGATCTTCAACCAAAGCCTTAATATCACTGGGAGCAATCCAGGCTAAAGCGTGTTTTTTAGGAGTCCGTA
>JACNKY010000396.1 GCA_014381795.1 Pseudomonadota bacterium
GGACTTGGTTTTGTCGCTCCAAGACAATAATCGGAAAAGGCCAATTGTCCTCCGGAAACCAAAATCCTTCTGATCACTTCGAATAAACGATTTTTGTCACTGATGTGTAAAAATACGTCACGGCTGTGAATTACATTATACTCTTCAACTGTTTGTAATTCCAAACAGTTAGCTTGTGAAAAGGTTACCAAATTATTCAATTCTTCTTCCTTCAAACGTGTTTTGGCAATCCGAATCATATTTGCAGAAAGATCGATGCCGTGAACAGATACTCCGGATTTAATTGCCATGCGGAAAGCCGGTCCACCTAAACCACAACCGATGTCCAGCACACTCAATCCTTCCCGAAGATCAAGAGTGTTGATAAACTCATCTGCAACTATTTCTCCTCCCGGGCTGATGTAGTTGTGACCGAAAATGGCCTCATAACGCAGAATGGAAAGTTCTGTGTATTGCTTACTATCGAGAAATTCTTGGGTCATTGTAATTTATATTTGTTTAACTTTATCCGCGTCGGACATTTGCTAATGCTTCAGCAAAGGAATCGCTTCCCATTAACTTGCGGCAACGTTCAAAACGATTGACCGCATATCCCCAGAAATCATCTGCCGGATTATTGTTGACATGTTGGAGGACGCCCCAA
Source organism: Pseudomonadota bacterium (assembly GCA_014381795.1). Taxonomy (GTDB): domain Bacteria; phylum SAR324; class SAR324; order SAR324; family NAC60-12; genus Arctic96AD-7. Next base: position 644 of record JACNKY010000396.1, read on the forward strand.
AGTGTCCATAGCAAATCACACATTGCTTTGTAAATCACCATGCGACCAAGTTCTGCAGGAGGGACATTTCCGTTAAAATATGCTTCGATTAAGGCTTGTTCCTGATCTTGTCCCATTTCAGCTTCGATTACTAAATCACCTAAATCCCACATTGGGTCATTATTACCGGAGTACTCCCAGTCAATGATGTACATCCGTTCTCCGGTGTCGAGAAAATTTTCTGCCAGAGGATCACAGTGACAAGCCACCGATGGCAATTCACGCAAATTTAGTACTTCTCGAACCGCTTCTGCTTCCAGCAAGACTTGAGCATAACCGTCAGGAAGTGTTGCTCTTTTCTGGGTCAGTAAATTTTGGTATTCATCAATCATGGAGAATAATTCAAAGCAGGTGGAAAACAGTTTTCCGCAGGTATGTACCTTGCGAAACGCAATCGCAGCCCGTTCACAAGCTCCTGTGTCCTGGAATAATTCGATATTCATTGTTGAGGAATTATCAACAAAGCGAGTCAGTTGTATTCCGTCTGCTGGATCAAAAAACAAAACATCGGCATTGACCTTTACTTCGGCGGTGATTCGGGCGCACTTTTCTTCCGCTATGCGGTTAATGTATTCGTTCGTTCCTTCTCCAGGTATTCGCAAAACATAGCATGAGTTTTCATGAGTAATTTTATAGTTTCGGTTGGTCAATCCTCCAAGTCGTTCAATTTTTGTTTCCTCCGGATTAGCTCCGGATAGTTGTGAAATTCTTGAAAATATTGGTTGCCAAATTTCCATATTTACACTGTGTTTGTCAAATCAGACCAAGCTGATGTTTACGTTTTAAACTAAATGCATTTATGAGGCGGTCAACAATCATGGCAATACAAGCAATAGCCACTCCAGCAACCAGTCCACGTCCAGTATCAGCTTTTGTCAGTGCAATATAGGTTTCTTGGCCCAATTCGCGGGTTCCTACCAGTGCAGTAATAACTAACATACTTAAGGCCATGACGACGGTCTGGTTTATGCCGAGCATAATTTCAGGAAAGGCTAGAGGAAATTTAACTTTCCAGCGCATTTGACGTTTCGTACAACCGGATGTAGTTGCAGCCTCAATCAGGGTTTGAGGAATTTTACGAATACCCAAGTCCGTGTAACGGATTGCAGGAGCTATTGCGTAGGCTACCACTGCGATCATTGCCGCAAAATCACCAACTCTGAAGAGCATTACCACTGGCATGAGATAAACGAAAGAGGGAAGTGTTTGAAGTGTGTCCACTAACACCATCAGAACTCGGTGTGCTCGTTCGTTTTCAGCAGCCCAAAGTCCTAATGGAATGCCAAGAATTGCCGCAAACAAAACTGATATGCCACAAAGATAGACCGTTACCATCGCTTTGGCCCAAAGACCGTTCACCACCAAAAAAAGTGATAAGAACAACACTCCCATACTGAGTTTCCAACCACCAAGAAGATGACCAACATACGCAATCAGTCCTACTGTTACAGGCCATGGTACCGCCAGTAAAAACCGTTTAAACGGAATTAGTAAATTTAGTAATAGAAAATTTTTGAAACCGTCAAGATAATCGAACAGATTGAGATTAATCCACTTCACTAGTGCATCCCAAAAAGGGGCAGTCGTTACATGTAATGATTCCGGAAAAGTATGAAGTGGTGCCCATAAAATTCCTAATAACAAAGATACGCCAGCTATTAATAGCAGAAATAAGTACTGATGTAAAAATGTTTGGGGGCGGACAATATGTTTACTGCTTGCTTGTTGTTTTGCATATTCCTGGCTGAGTCGGTCCAGCGATATTGCCAAGACTACAATAGCAACGCCGGCTTCCAAACCGATACCGATGTCTAGTCTTCTGAGTGCAAAAAGAACATCAAATCCGAGTCCACCTGCCCCAATCATAGAGGCAATAATAACCATGTTTAATGAGAGCATGATTACCTGATTTACCCCTACCATAACCGTAGGACGTGCGGATGGCATCATTACTTTCCAAAGCAATTGCCTTGAACTGCATCCGGCCATCTGCCCGAACTCTACTACTTCATCTGATACCCTTTGTAAACCAAGTATTGTGGTGCGTACCATCGGAGGCATGGCATAAATGATTGTGGCAATCATTGCAGCAACAGGTCCAAAACCAAACAAGAATAATACAGGAACCAAATAAGCAAAAACTGGAACAGTCTGCATCATATCCAGCAAAATACTGGTTGGTCTATTCAATCGCGAAAAGCGGAAAGCTAAGATTCCCAAACTAATCCCGCCTATCACTCCAATCGGCACTGCGATAAAGATAGAAGAAAAAGTCATCATCGCACTGTCCCACTGCCCAAAAACTACTAGATAAGCAAGACATGCTCCCACAATAACCATTAATCGAGTTCCACCAAGACGATGAGCAAACCATATTCCGCATCCTGCCACAGTCAGCCATGGTAAGCGTGGGATATCAGCTGGACCATCTCCTGGCTCAAAGCGAAAACCCGTGGAAAGAAGATCAATAGCAAAATCAAGAGGGTAAGTGAGGATTGCCGCAAAAAATCTTGTGATATCTTTAAAAGTTACATTGCTAAAATTAAGTGCACTAGGAGAGTCGCTCACCAGCCAGTGCATTAAATCTGATATCCAAAATCGTAAAGGTATTCGCCATTCTGTTGGATATTTAAGTGACCACTTAGGAAACAATCCATGAAAATAAAACACTGTGACTATTAACAAAACACCAAATAATATCCACCAATGAATTGATTTTCTGATGTCTGCCAAATTCATGTCTGTCCTCCATCTAAATCATCAACCATGACATTCAAAACAGTATCAGGTGTAAGTGTACCGACTAATTCACCAGCTTCGTTTTGCACCCCA
>JACNKY010000051.1 GCA_014381795.1 Pseudomonadota bacterium
GAAAGTTGCTTCCATCTGATGGTTTCGGGCGATACTGCGGATGATACGTTTGAGCAACACCGCATGATCACAGGCCTGAACCGCATCCGTAACATGGTACAGATTTATTTCAAATTGTCCGGGAGCAAGTTCTGAAAGTACGGTATCTGCAGGAATATCTTGACTTGCCGAAGCTACTGAGATGTCATGCAGAAATTCTTCGTAGACATCCAAAGTGCTCAATGAAAAAAGTTGGCCCTCGGTTTCGCTTTGCCCTGTTTCCGGAGAACGTGCTGGCTGAGGAGCTTGTCCGGAACGTCGTTTTGGATCAGTAAGATAGAATTCCATTTCCACTGCAACCACCGGATTTAATACGAAATCCGCAAATTTATCACAAACAGCTTGGAGGACTTCACGCGGATTTCCATAAAACGGTGAATTGTCTGTTTCAAACATTCTGAGCAGAAGTTGCCCGCGCTGCTTTTGCCAAGGCACTTTTTTCAGAGTTTGTGGAACCGGAAAGCACGGAATATCCTGGTCACCGCTTTTAAAGCCAAGTCCGGTTTCCTCCATCGTTTCTCCGCTAACATCCATGGCAAAAACAGACGCTGGAAAATAGATTCCTTTTTTGTAAATGCTGCTGAGTTTTTTCTTTTGAATTCTTTTTCCACGTAGTACCGCGTTCATGTCTGGAAGCAGGAGGTCGATTTCGCGAATTTCCGGATGTCCTTCAAGAAATAATTTTGCTTCTTCAAGAAATGCGCTGCTCATGCTTTCAGTTCCCTCGATTGATAATGATGAAAAAACAGGATAGGTACGACCAGGAGTATCAACATGATAATTGCCACTGCTGAGGCGATCGGCCAGTCACGGTTGCTGAAAAATTCCTGCCAGAGTACTTTGCCGATCATGAGAGTTTCGGCACCGCCAAGTAATTCCGGAATGACAAATTCGCCGACAGAAGGAATAAAAACCAGCATCGAACCTGCCACTACTCCATTTTTGGAAAGCGGTAAAGTAACACTCAAAAAAGTTTTCCAAGGCGGCGCTCCTAAGTCCAGCGATGCTTCTACCAATGAAGGATCATGTTTAACCAAATTGGTGTAAATCGGCAAAACCATAAAAGGCATATAAGCGTAAACGATGCCGATATAAACCGCAAAATTAGTATTCAGCATTTGCACGGGCTGGTCAATTGCTCCGAACCAAATTAATAAATTATTCAAATATCCGTTGTTTTTTAAAATACCCATCCAGGCATAAATCCGGATAAGAAACGAAGTCCATGAAGGCAGGACAACTAGCATCAGAAAGATGTTGCGCCATGTCGGTTGAGCATGAGCAATGGCGTAAGCCAGCGGATAACTGATGAGTAAACAAAGTACGGTGGCGTAAAAAGCGATTTTGATTGAGCTGAGATATGCAACCCAATACAGTTTGTCTTCAGTTAAAAAGAGGTAATTTCCAAACTCAATGGTAATTTTCAGTGTTTCATCTGCAAAACTCAGCAAGTCTGAAAAAGGCGGAATAGCAATAGCTGCGCTGGAGAAACTTATTTTCAGCACGATAATGAAAGGAACCAGAAAAAACAGCAACATCCATAGATAAGGGACTGCAACCACCAGAGTTTTGCCGCTTGGAAGCCAGGATATTTTGCGTAAGTCTAATTTTGCTGACATACAATCCTCGTTTATTGAGTCAAAACGACTGTGCTGTGAGGATGCCAATGTAGATAAACCTTTTCTTCCCAGCTTGGTTGTTCAGAGCCTCTTTTCAAATTAGAGATGTGGACGAGCAGGATTTTTCCATTTTCCAATTCAACGTGGTAGATTGAATGACTACCCAGATAAGCAATATCACGGACAGTTCCGGAAGCACAATTGTGAGGTGTGTCAAATGGTTCACGTTGAAGAGATATCTTTTCGGGTCGTACTGCGACAGTGACTTCCATCCCCAGTGTACCGGAAATTCCGTGATCGACAAAGATCGGTTTTTCGAGTTTTGTTGTTTCAATTAAAACATGATCTGCTTTATTCTCAATTACTTTACCTTCAAACAAATTAACCGAACCGATAAAATTGGCCGTGTAACGGCAATTCGGCATTTCATAAATATCATTCGGTGTGCCAACCTGAAGGATTTTCCCATCGTGCATGACGGCAATCCGGCTGGCCATAGTCATTGCTTCTTCCTGATCATGGGTGACCATAACACAGGTTGCGTTTACACTTTCCAGGATATCGACAACCTCCAACTGCATCTGTTCACGTAACTTCTTATCGAGTGCAGCCATCGGTTCATCAAGCAGTAAAAGTTTGGGACGTTTGGCAAGAATCCGTGCTAATGCAACACGTTGTCGTTGTCCTCCGGAAAGTTGATGCGGTTTACGTTTAGCGAGTTTGGGCATTTCCACTAATTCGAGAATTTCCGCTACACGTTTGCGGATTTCTGCTTTTGACTGCTTCTCCTGTTTCAAACCAAAGGCGATGTTTTGCTCAACGGTCATGTGAGGAAAAATTGCATATGATTGAAACATCATATTAACGGGGCGTTCATAGGAAGGGATCATGGTGACGTCTGTACCATCAATAAATATCCTGCCTTCGCTTGGAGTCTCAAATCCGGCTAACATACGCAACAAAGTGCTTTTTCCACATCCTGATGCACCAAGCAGACAGAACAGTTCGCCCTGTTGGATACTCAAGTCTGTGTTTCTGACTGCGACAAAGTCATCAAAGCGCTTGTTGATGCCTTGAATCTCAACGAAGGGATTCATCAGGTTTCTATAAGAAAAGGTGGGAACTTAGCAATAGAAATCAAAAATTAGGAGTCAGCGTTAACTTAAAACTAACTCCTGCCTCTTCTTTCTTTTACTGACCTGTACGAATCCTATTCCAGGAACGTACCTCTAAGCGGGTAAATTTTGCAGATTTAACAACTCCAGCAAATAAGCGGCTCTTTACCTCATCAGAGGGATAGATTGCCGGATCAGCAAGAATTTCTGGATCTGTTGTTTTCTTGGAAGCCGGTACTGCGTTTGCGTACCAGACATAATTTGTAATTCCCGCCATCACTTCCGGACGAAGCATATGATTGATGTAGGCGTGTGCATTTTCTGGATGAGGCGCACCTGCGGGAATGGCTAGTACATCAAACCAAATCTGTGTTCCTTCTTTGGGAATGATGTAATCCACAGTCACTCCACTCTCGGCTTCCGCGGCACGATCCCGTGCCTGAAAAACATCTCCGGACCAACCCAGAGCCACACATATTTCGCCGTTTGCTAAATCGTTGATGTAGTTGGAGGAGTGAAAATAGCGATAGTATTTGCGTACCTTCATCATCTGATTTTCAACTTTTTTGAGCATCGCCTTATCTTCTCCGTTTGGATCTCCGCCGAGATAGTTGGCAACAATATCCAGCACTTCATCTGCAGAATCCAAAACAGTAACTCCGCAGTCCTCTAGTTTTGCAACTATTTCTGGATCAAAAAGCAAATCAAATGAATTCGGAATATAACCAAGCCGCGCCT
>JACNKY010000049.1 GCA_014381795.1 Pseudomonadota bacterium
TAATGAAAGTGCCAGCCACAGAATTTGCGATCCGCAAAGGAAAAGTTGCTAAGCTGAATGGACGCGGGGAATCTGTTTCTTTTTTGGACGACATTCAATGGGCGGAAGCAAACTTTGGAACTCTCGGTTCAGTTGGAAGTTACACGCCTCCACGCCGTGGTGGAAAATTCAAAGGCGCTGGGGTAGGGCCGTCACCAAACTACAGCTATTCCGCCTGTGTTGCCGAGGTGACATGTGATCCGGAAAGCGGTCTGTACAAAGTAGACAAACTCTGGCTCGCACATGATATTGGACAGGCAATCAACGAAAAGCTGGTCATCGGTCAAGTTGAAGGCGGCGCATACATGGGGTTGAGTGAGGCGATGATGGAAGAACAGGTTTATCGGACAGGAAAATCTGCATCTTCCGGAGGCATCGGTCCTGCCGGACTACACAAAATCCCGTCAATGCTCGATTACAAAAGTTTGACCTCACTGGATATGCCGGAAATTGAAACGATTTTAGTGGAAACACATGATCCTGAAGGCCCATATGGTGCGAAGGAGGCAGGTCAAGGACCTTTGCTGCCGATCATGCCTGCAATCGCAAACGCGATTTACAATGCAGTCGGTGTACGGGTTGACGAAGTTCCGATAACTGCGGAAAAGATATTTCAGGGTTTGCAGGATTTAAAAAAAGGTAAATCCGGCAGGATCGGTCCAAAGAAATTCCCAAGTATAAAATTCCCGGAAGCACTCCATGTAGAGCCACCGTAGTGAAAATTGACTAAATTTGTGATAATTGCTGCCGTTCTAATAAGTTCTAAATATTCGTCATTTCGAGTACCGCACAGGGTAAAACCTGAATCCAGAGGGACTACTTCAATTCTGCTGTTCAACTTGATTTGAAAGCAGGATTCCAGACCAAGTCCAGGATCACAAAACAAAATATTTCAGCGAACCTAATTATTTTTGATAATTTTAAATGATGTAAGATATAGACATGAAAAACATAAGATGAAACTTACTATTTGGAAAAAGTGTTTAGTTAGTATTTTCTGTTGCTGTTTTTTTTCTGCAGCAGCATTCGCACACATGCACGAACGCCGTCAGGATCAATTTGACAAAACACCAGGATTATTTGTTGTTCCTGCACCGTATTCCATTCCCGGAATTGGCAAGGGGCTTTTTGTGATTGGATATCTGGGGAATATCGCCGAAACGACGACTGATGTTTTCGGCATGGGTTTCGTGGGAGAAGGTCAAGGATTATTTGCGTCTGTCGATGAACTCTTTGTGATTCCAGACTGGACTTACCTCGCCATGACTCAAGGCAAGATGATGCGTTTTGGTCAGAATGTGTACGGCAGCCGCGGGATGAAAAGCGAAAAAAATGACTTCAACATTTATGTTGGCGAAGATTTTACCTTTTATAATTATGAGTTTGTCTTAACACATTTTGATCGGAGAATAGAACTGGCCTATGGATTTAATGGAGGTAGTGGAGAATTTGTGGAAATCAATGATTATAAAGGTGAATTGATACAAAAACTGGCTTCTCCGATTGAAGTCGATTTCACTCAAAAACACCTGCAGTTGAAATTAGACTTTACCGACGATTATGGGGATCCGAGGAACGGTCTGAATCTTCGGATCTTAAGGGACAGCTTTCCATCCGTAAATCAAGGGGCGGAGTATGACTCGATGACCTTTGCGTTAACGTATTATCTGCCGATCCCTGAAGACAATACCTTGGCATTTCATTATTTCCGCTCTGACGCATATGTCAGTCAGCCAGGAAATACGGATTTGGAATCACTAAAAACCACACAGGGTTTTTATGCCTGCGGAGGAATAGCTACATGTGAAGCTGCAACTCTCAAAAGTGCGCAAAATCAACTCAATGCCAACAAGAACGGTTCTTCCAAATCTCTCGGTGGTGCCGACCGTTTACGTTCATATCCGCTTAGCCGTTACCAGTCGGCGCACACATTATTTTACGGAACAGAACTACGTTGGAACTTTAGTACAGAAAATACAAAGCTGGATTATTTGCTGCTGCAGGATGTTCAACAGGCGCTTCAAGCAGTATTTTTTTGGGAACAAGGCAGTGTCGCGGAAGAAGCGAGTCAAATTGGGGAAACGATCCGAAGTTCTTACGGAAGTGGAATTCGCCTGGTTACAAAATCCGGATCAGTTTATAAATTTGAAATGGCGACCGGAGACGAAGGCGCGGAAATGATCCTGTTCTTTGAATATCCTTGGATCGGTCTTTTCGGTTCCTGATTTTAAAATAACCAATAATTACATAATATCCATGTTACGTTTACCCCCTTTTGAATATCATGCTCCAAGCAACATCGCGGAAGCCGTTGCCTTGAAAGCAGAACACGGAGCTTCGGCGATGTATTCCGCCGGTGGGACAGACTTGTTTCCAAACATGAAACGTCGTCAGTTCACGCCGCAAAATCTGATAGCTTTAGCGGATTTGCAGGAACTACGTACCATTTCCGAGGAAAAATCAGCGAATGGATTGCTCATCGGTTCCGGAGTTTCCTTGACAGAAGTGGCGCAGCATGCGGAAATCCGCAGACGTTTTCCAGCATTAGCTCAGGCGGCGGCTTTAGTTTCTACACCGCAGTTAAGGAATATGGGAACGCTTGGCGGAAATTTGTGTCTGGACACACGCTGCAACTATTACAATCAAACATTCCAATGGCGTAAGGCATTAGGTTTTTGCCTGAAAAAAGAAGGTGACACCTGCTGGGTAGCACTCAGCAGTCCGAAATGTCTGGCGGTTTCATCGTCGGACTGCGCTCCTGTCGTACTTGCGCTGAACGCAGAATTTAATTTAGCAGGTCCGGAAGGTCAACGCACGGTTGCGGCAGCAATGTTTTATAAAAATGACGGTGCAGATTTTCTTAACAAAACTCCGGACGAACTGCTCGTTTCCATTCGCCTGCCTGAACATGAAGGCTGGAAAATGAATTACAAAAAATTACGCAGACGTGACTCAATAGATTTCCCAATTCTGGGTGTGGCTGTGGCTATACGTCTTAATAATTCCGCAGAATCCGGTGACGCCGGCAGGTCCATTGACGCTGAAAAGACAGGTTCCACACTTGATTGTGCTGAAATAAGAATTGTTTTAGGTGCTGTCGCTTCAGCTCCTCTACGGGCCTATGAAGCAGAAAAAATGCTGGTTGGGGAAAGACTCACTACTGAGCGGATTGCAGCCGCGGCTCAGCTTGCGGCAAAGTTGGCGAAACCAATGGACAATACGGATATGACCCTGGGCTTCCGGAAAAAAATGGTAACACGTTTTGTGGAAGAAGCCTTGAAAGAGGCGCTTGAAAATTAACTAAAAGGCTATTCGGAACATGAAATCTGTACAGGAATTTAGTTGATACAGTTTTTGCTAAACCAGCAAATCCAGTACATCAAGAGGATCTTTGACAATAGCCTTGGCACCATTATCCCGCAACTCTTCCTCAGAGCGGAAGCACCAAAGAACACCTA
>JACNKY010000144.1 GCA_014381795.1 Pseudomonadota bacterium
CGTCAATCGACATAAAAAGGGTGCCGAAAATGGACACCTGAACCGGATCAGCCTGAGTTCCAATTTCCCTGAATGTTCTGGTTTCAACGTTCAATACCACATCACCGTATTCTGTGATTTCCGCAGAACACCCGGGTTCTACAAGAATCGTTGAAGTATTTTGCATCACAATCGCCGGACCTTGTAATTGCTGTCCGGCACCCAAATTTTCCAGCCGGTAAATCGGTGTTTCCTGCCAAGCACCGCAACCGGAACTTTCGGACATGAAATAACATTTAGTTTGATCAACCGCTTCCGGAGTTCCGTCTTTTTTCGCAAGCGGATATTTTTGCAGCCCGGGAGATTTTGCAACTGCACGCACACGCAAATCATCAACAATGATCTTACGGCCAGTCAAATCAAAACCAAATTCACGTAGATACGTTTGCCTAAAGGCGCCGACATAATCCGGAAATTTCGCGCTGTTTTTCTGCAATTCTGAACTTGATTCTGAAACAGCTAACTCACAATTTGTATTAGCTGTGTCGTAATTTAAAACTTCATCCGGCTCTGAAGTCATCAACGCTGTGTCAGTACCCTGATAACGCAAATTGAGATAACGCTTTATTTCAATTTGTTCAGCTTTATAGCCTTGGCCAAGCAATTCTGTTTTTGCGTCAGACGATAATTTTTCTAGATTTTTTAAGAGATTTTTGAAAACCTCACCCTCTTTATTTTCCGGTAGCACGAGCGCCGAAGGTTCTTGTTTTTCAACTACAATGTCGGCAAGCCCCATTCCGTAAGCAGACAAAATGCCGGAAAAGCGGTGGATGAATATTTTTGAAATGCCTAACTCTCTTGCAATGCTGCAGGCGTGTTGACCCCCAGCGCCGCCGAAACAGGCCAGTGCGTGTTCCTTGATGTCGAATCCACGCATGACCGAAATCTCACGAATGGGACGCACCATCACTTCGTTGGCAACCCTTAAAAATCCGAGGGCGACTTCCTCCTGCGACATTTCTGGAAGTTCGCGCTCTTTGGAATATGCATTGATTTCTGCAGTAATTTTTTCAAAGGCTTTTCGAGACGCGTCGAGATCGAGAGCTTCATTTTCGTTTGGTCCGAAAATTTTAGGAAAGTAGTTTGGATGCAAACGACCCAAGACTAAATTTGCGTCAGTGACCGCCAAATATCCGTCCTTCCGATAGCAGACCGGTCCTGGATGCGCACCGGCGGATTCCGGGCCAACTTCGAAAAGTCCGTTGCGAAAAAACAGTCTTGAACCACCTCCGGCCGCGACCGTTTTGATGTGCATTTGCGGAGCTTGGATACGCACTCCGGCGGTTTCTGTTTCATGCACCAATTCGTAATCGTCACCAAAGCGCGAAACATCAGTCGAGGTGCCTCCCATGTCAAAGCCAATTACGGGTTGTCCCAAATCTGTGGTCACGGCATATCCTACGACACCACCAGCAGGGCCTGACAAAATTGCGTTACTGCCTTTAAATTTTCCGGAATCGGTCAATCCTCCATCGGACTGCATAAAAAGCAACTGTGAGTTTTCCAGATTATCGGAAAATCCTGATCGGAAGCTTTGCAGATAATTCCGGATGTGCGGTGTGAGATATGCGTCAACAGTAGTGGTGTCACCGCGTGCCACCATTTTAACCATCGGCATAACTTCATGCGACAGTGAAATTTGCTCAAAACCGATTTCACGGGCAATCACACCGATTTGGCGTTCATGTTCAGGAAATGCGTAAGCGTGCAGAAAAACCACTGCCACCGCGCGTATGCCTTTTTCAAAAACAGCATTCAATTCTTGACGTACAACCGCCAAATCTGGTTTTGCCAAAACGGCAAATTCCTCTCCGGTTGTACCTTCTACAATTTCTAATCTGCTATCCTGTGAGTTTTTTTCATCTTCCCTGACAATACGCACACGTTCATCAACTTCAACCACTTCTTCATAAAGCAAATCAAGTTTGCTGATTTCCAGATCAAAAATTTTAGGTCGGCTTTGATTTCCAATCTGCAGCAAATCGCAGAATCCTTTAGTCGTAACCAGCGTCGTTTTCGCACCTTTACGTTCCAGAAGAGCATTGGTGGCGACAGTAGTTCCCATCCGAATCCACTCAATTTTATCTGCATTAAAACTTTCTTTTGGGAAAGTCTCACCTGTCACTGCTTCCAGAATCCGGCGGATTCCTTCACGAGGCGCGTCCGGATAATTCTGCGGATCTTCGGAGAGCAATTTCACTACCCGGAAACCGGATTCACCAGGAACCTCCGCGTAAACATCTGTGAAAGTGCCGCCGCGGTCTATTGAAAAACGGAAGGAAGGATCAGCCATGATTTAAAATAATAGTTAAATTGATTGGTTGCATTTGTAAATAATGGGATGTATGACCATTACTTGTACCCCAATCGTTTGATACTGCTGTCACCTGTGAGCAAAAGCAACTGATCGATGGCAATTTGGTTTAGTTTTTTCAAACGTTCGGACTGTTCCAAACTCTCCTTGATGAACAGTGCATTTAAATTCTCCAGATTTACTAAACAGATCAATTGTTTGGCGTTTGCATGGTCACGAATATTACCTTTTTCACTGGGATTTATTTCTCACCACGCTTTTGCTGTCATGCCGAAAAGAGCCATGTTCAACACATCCGCCTCTGAGGAGTAAACTAAACTCACCTGTTTTGCAGTCAACTCAAGCGGAATCAGGTTTTCCTTAATAGCGTCTGTATGAATACGATAGTTGATTTTAGCCAAGTTGCGTTTGATGTCCCAACCCAGTTGCCCCTGTTCCGCATCCTTCAACCGTTGGAATTCCTTGATCAGGTAGATTTTAAATTCTGGACTGATCCACATTCCGAACTCGAACGCTAGATCTTTGTGGGCGTAAGTTCCACCGTAACGGCCAGTTTTTGCCACCAAACCAATAGCATTAGTTTGGGAGGCCCATTCCTTGACACTAATTTTATAGTTATTTAGCCCAGACTGACTTTTAATTATGGCGAATTCGCCATAATTAAAATTAGGATTGTGAATACGCTCCCAGATACCCAGAAATTCAACAGTATTTCGATTTCTCAGCCAATCTGAAATAAAAAAAACACCGTCCTTGGCTTTTAGCATATCAGTTAGTGAGATATAATCTTCATCATTCACTGAAACAATACGAATCTCTGTTTCCTGAACCACAAGTTTTTTTGCTTTACTCATAATCAACTTTTATAAGCGTTATCGTGTTATTTCCAGCAAAGCGAATAATCAATTTTATGTTACTTCTCAAATATTATTAAATTTTTTTACCTAATGTCGAAATGACAAATTATGCTTTTCTGAGTTCTAAAATAACCATTAACGATGATAACTTCCTTACAAAAACCTTGTTTATAGCATGCCTCTTAAATTAGCAATATGGTTTTATTAAAATGAAAAAAATTTACTTGACCATCAGACTGGGCAGATAGAGTGCAATCTGCGGAAAGATGGTCAGC
>JACNKY010000047.1 GCA_014381795.1 Pseudomonadota bacterium
CAGAAGTGCCAATCCGTACTCCTGCGGGATTCAGCACAGTATCGCTTCTCCCGAAAACAATCACACCACCGCGTTCCGTAATTTCGATAAAATCACCATGTGTCCAAACTCCGGGGAACTGGTCAAAGTAGGCCTGATGATATTTATCAGCAGCTTTATCATTCCAGAAATAGATTGGTGTTGATGGAAAAGGGGTGGCACAAACCAGCTCACCTTTTTCACAAACTACGGATTTTCCTTCAGGATTATAGGCAAGAATATCCATACCCAGACTTTTGCACTGAAGTTCCTCAGAGTAAACGGGAAGATTAGGATTACCGCCCATGAAACAACCGACAATATCTGTTCCGCCTGCGACAGACATCAGCACTACCGAAGCAACTTCCGCATAAACCCATGAGAACAAATCCGCCGGCAGCGGAGATCCAGTTGATAAAATCACCCGCAGGGAATCCAGCTGATTATTTGCTTTTGGTGAGTAAGCGGCTTTGTTTACCGCACCCAGGAATTTCGGGCTTGTGCCAAAATGCGTAATCTGCTGATCATCTATTAAACGCCACATCCGGCCCATGTCCGGGAATCCAGGTGCGCCGTCATACAAGATCAGTGTTGCACCTGACGCAAGACCACTCGCCAGCCAGTTCCACATCATCCAGCCGCAGGTGGTAAAATAAAACAGACGATCACCGGGCTGTACATCCGCGTGATAACGGTGTTCTGTCAGATGCTTGAGCAGGGTTCCACCGGCACCGTGTACAATAGATTTCGGTAAACCGGTAGTTCCTGATGAATAAAGAATGTAAAGCGGATGATCAAAAGGCAGTTGTGCGAATGTTAAAGGTCCTGCGGAAGTATCGAGCAGGTCTTCCCAAGACTGTTCTTTGCCCTGCATCTCCAGCGGAGTTTCAGTAAAGGCTACAACGAACACAGCTTCAATGGAGGGAATGCGTTGACTTATTTCACGGATTTTATCCAGACATTGGTGTTCTTTACCGTTGTAGTTGTAGGCATTGACAGTGATTAAAATTTTAGGTGAAATCTGTCCCAGTCGGTCGTAGATCCCGTTAATACCAAAATCAGGTGAACAGGAAGACCAAATTGCGCCCAGACTCGCAGCTGCCAGCATGCCGATAACCGCTTCAGGACAGTTCGGCAGCACCGCCGCCACCCTGTCATTTGCTCTAACTCCGAGAGTTTTCATTCCGGATGCACATTGCTCCACCGCTTTTCGCAACTCTGCATAACTCAGCGAACGTGTTGAAGCGTCTTCACCAATAAAACAAAGTGCTTCATTTTCCGCCTTTCCCTGTGCCAGTAAATTTTCTGCAAAATTCAACCTTGCTCCTGTAAACCAGCCTGAAGGTTCAGTTCCGATCTTTTCACTGAAGCCTGTTTTACTCATCACTTTATTCCAGGGCACAGAGCAACGTACCTCACAATCACGCCATACTTCTTCCCAGAAAAGTTCCGGAAACTCAATTGACCATTTGTGCAGTGTCGAATATTCGATATTCGGCAGTTTGTACTTTTGCTGAATTTTCTTCGAAAAATGTGTGAGCAGGGTTTTATCTATTTCTTGCTGACTTGGCTGCCAAAGAGGCGTGGACATTTTTTCTCCGTTTTTTATTTAAATTTTAAATCGATCAGCTTGGACGTGATAGTGCCTCCCCAGTTTTCCGGAACAATTTCGTCTATCGGAAAACCAAACTCTTTTGACTGTGCTGGTTCCAATGCAGCAGAATCACTGAATGAATAATTGTTCACAGGAAAAAATTTGTGTACCGTTGAAAGTTCTCCTGCTTCATCAAAAAACTCTACACTCATTGTCGCAATTTTAATCGTTTGCTCACCTTTATTTATAATTACACCAAAAATCGCTGTTCCCAACTTGCCTTTCGAAGTGCCTGCGCCTATCCTGACATCCTGCAGTTCAACTTTGCTGAGTTCATTTTGTAGTTCTTCTAGCTTCTTTTGCTGGAAATACAAAGTGAAAATTAACAAAAATATTATGACAACACCCAGTACGGCGAGGGTTTTGTGTCGCTTGAAAAACATGGCTGATTGCTCCTCTGGTGTAATTCGGTGGCAAAGCTGTGACTTTTAACTATAGATAAAATATTAGGTCAATGTCCAACCTTTTGAACATTATTGAGAAAACATGAACAATACAGCTGCTTTGCTATTTTTAATTCTGCAGGATTGTGAATTACTATTATAAATTGATTTAATTAATATTTTTAAATAAATGTATTGTAGAAGACGTTTCTCATAGTTATAGTATGTCTACAGCGTTCTCAATGTCTACGCTAATCCGAGCTTCTGGAAGAAGTTAAAGACGTCTTTGGATGAGGATTCAGGCGGGTGTAATTAACAAATATCAACAAAACAAATCCATAAATTTTAAGAAAAATCGGGGGAGCGAATGGTAAAAGTCGACATCGTGAGAGCAATCCAGCTTGGGACTGACTTACAGTTCGGTGAAGCAGAAAAATTGGTCAACGATATGTTAGAAATGATCAAAGAAAAATTAGAAAAAGGTGAGGATGTGCTCATCACAGGATTAGGCAAGTTTGAGTTACGCGACAAAAAGTCCCGTCCCGGACGTGACCCGAAATCAAAAAGGGATTATGAAATTTCTGCACGTCGTGTAGTGACTTTTCATCCTTCTAAAGTTTGGCGTGACGAGTTAAATAACAAAAATTAATTCAACACAACCTTCATGCATTTTAAGGCAGCTTGCTTTGATTTAGACGGTACATTGCTTGACAGTTTAGCCGACTTGGCAAATTGCACAAACAAAATACTTTTAAAACGCGGGTACCCGCAACACCCTGAGGAAGCATATCGCTACTTTGTGGGTGAGGGAGCGAAAATGCTGATGACCCGTGTCCTTCCTGAAGAAGTCCGTACCGAATCCCTCATAGAAGAATGCCGGCAGGATTTTGAAACAACCTACCGTGAGTGCTGGGACGAACAAACTGTTCCATACAAAAATATTACTGAATTGCTGGACACATTGTATCGTCGTAAACTTAAATTGACGGTGCTCTCAAATAAACCTCACGAATTTACTCTACTTGCAGTAAATAAACTTTTACCTAGCTGGAACTTTGAAATGATTTTAGGTCAACGCGAAGGAGTCCCGCCTAAGCCTGATCCTACAGCAATGTTGGAAATTTGTGAAAAACTGGAAATCCCTACAGGCTCTTTTATTTATTTAGGTGATACTGCGACTGACATGCAAACCTCTGTCGCTGCTGGTTGTTTCTCTGTAGGTGTTCTTTGGTGCTTCCGCTCTGAGGAAGAGTTGCGGGATAATGGTGCCACGGCTAGTGTCAAAGATCCTCTTGATGTACTGGAGTTGCTTGCATATCATAAACTGTATCAACTAAATTCCTGTAGAG
>JACNKY010000247.1 GCA_014381795.1 Pseudomonadota bacterium
CTGACCCTAACGTCAGCTAGAACACAGAGTAAATTGCTTAAAAAGCGGTCAGCTGTGTTCTGAATAAAAATATGTCAAAATATATTTCCGGAATTAAATTTTGCGAAGAAGAAAACTTTATGGAAGTTCGTTAAAACAGATTTCTGCCAATTTTCAATAATGATCCGGCGCTTTTTCGGGTAATATACCTTTGGGACTGAATCTCAGCACAAGCACCAGAATCAAGCCCATCAGCACCATCCTCATGTGCGGTGCAACGTCCTGCAGATGCAGTTTCAGCGGACTTGTTTCATCTAGAATAAGATCCAGATTACTCACCAGCCAGAGTGAGGCCGGCTCTGCTTCAATCCAGACAAACCAGGTGATGAAAGCACCGATAATTGAACCGAGATTATTACCACTTCCGCCGATGATGACCATCACCCAAATCAGGAAAGTAAAACGCAAAGGAATGTAACTTCCGGGGGTGAACTGTCCATCGAGAGTTGTCAGCATTGCTCCGGATATACCAATGACTGCGGAACCAATAATGAAAACCTGTCGATGACGGCTGGTAATGTCTTTTCCCATTGCGGAAGCCGCGGTTTCATTATCACGAATAGCACGCATCATCCGACCCCAGGGTGAATTAAGAGCACGTGTTGCAAATCCCAGAATAATCAGCACGACCGCGACAAAGAGTACAGAATAACACAGCTTAACAAACACGCCTGCACTTAACTGCACGGCCTCACGCATAACATCCGCACTCAGCGCACTACCGTCATCAGCTGTTCCATAAAACCACTTTACAAGATTTATAAACCATTCAGTCTGCTGCAGATCCACTTCATAAGGCACAGGACGTTTCAGTCCGGTCACGTTTTTAACTCCGCGGGAAAGCCAGTCCTCATTTTTGAGAATGGAAATCATGATTTCTGAAATACCCAAAGTTGCAATCGCGAAATAATCTGAACGTAAACCAAGTGCAATTCTGCCAATCAACCAGGCTAAACCTGCTGCTGCAACTCCACCAGCAAGCCAGGAAAAAAGGATCGGCAGTCCCAGTCCACCGAGAAAACCTGTTTTAGCCGGATCAACTGCTTCAATGGCATAAGTCCCCTGTTCGTAAAAGAAACGTATGAAACCATATCCAAGCAATAAAACTGCAGTCATACTCCATGTTCTTTTCGAACTTTTTGGAATTTTTTTCCAGATCAACACACTCGCAATTATCGTCAACAACAAAGACACTAACGCGGCTGAAAGCGATGATCCGCCGACCGACCAAGCTTTTGAGACAGGTGAATATGAAATCAGTACTGCAGTCAAACCTCCAATTGCGGTGGATGCCATCACACCTGCATTAAAAAGTCCGGCATAACCCCATTGCATGTTGAGTCCCATCGACATCACTGCAGAAATCAGACAGAGGTTCAAAATTGCAAGAGCGACATTCCATGACTGACCATAGCCAACCATAATCAGCATCAGAGCCATGATGGAAAAACTGATGAGTGCACGTTTTGAATTTGTCATAAGACCTTCCCGCGTAATAACCCTGTTGGCCGCAACAGCAGAACCAGCACCAGAATTAAAAAAGATACCGCAAATTTGTATTCAGTGGTTAAAAACTGGAGCATACCTTCAGGCACAAAGTCTCCGGGATAAATGTATTTGATGAATTTTTTGAAAGCATAAGTAGCCCCAATTTCTGAAAATGCTACAACGTATCCACCGAGAATAGCACCCAGCGGTTGACCAATCCCTCCAACAATCGCCGCGGCAAAAATAGGCAACAGCAAATGGAAATAAACCAAAGGTTTGAAACTTTTGTCCAGACCATACAACACACCTGCCAGAGTTGCTAAACTTGCGGCTATTATCCATGTTACCAGCACTACACGTTCCGGATTGATTCCGGAAAGCAATGCCAGGTCTTCATTGTCAGAAAAGGCGCGCATGGCTTTTCCGGTACGTGTACGCTGTAAAAACCAGAGCAGTGCCAGCACTGCGATTACAGCCAGGATAAAAGTCAAAACCTGAGTTTGTTTCAGGGCCAGTCCCTCACTCAGACCTGTCATTTTTTTGAAGGCACCGGCTTTTATCAGAAATTTTTGACCGTCCCGGAAAATTATTTCGTCTGTTCCAATCAGAATGCGGACTAAGCCGTTCAGCATGAACATCACACCAACCGATGCGACCACAAAAGTCACAGGCCGGCTTTTATTTATGCGGTAAAAACTAAAAATAGATTTATCGATTGCCACCACAAGCAATGCTGTAATCAGGATTGCAAAAGGCAATGCCAGCAGTGCTGTAGGCAAAGCACCCATGGAAATCCCCATTGACTGAAACCACCAGGTGATGAAAATAGTGGCCATTGTACCAAATGACATTACCTCACCATGTGCAAAATTCGCGAAACGCAGAATTCCGAAAACCAGCGTAACCCCTACTGCACCCAATGCCAACTGAGATCCATAGGAAATAGACGGTATCAAAACATAATTTGTAATCAGCACAAGTGCATTTAATAAGTCAGTAGAATAATCCAAATTCAGCCTCCCAAAAATGTTTTGCGGACTTCTTCATTCGCCAGCAGAGCATCTCCGCTGTCGGTAAAACGATTTTCGCCTGTCACCAGCACGAAACCGATATCTGCAATGTTCAAGGCTTGACGCGCATTTTGTTCAACCATCAGAATCGCGATTCCGCTACGTTTTATCTCTATGATCCGGTCAAATAGCTCATCCATCACAATTGGTGATACTCCGGCAGTCGGTTCATCCAGCATCAGTACAGTTGGTTTTGTCATCAGAGCACGTCCCACTGCAACCTGCTGCCGCTGCCCTCCGGAGAGTTCACCGGCAACTTGTCTGCGCTTCGTTTTCAGGATTGGAAAGAGGTCGTAAATCTGCTCCATCGTTTCCGTGATATCGTCACGACGTAAAAAAGCGCCCATTTCAAGATTTTCCTCAACTGTCATTGAAACAAAGACATTTTTATTTTGCGGAACAAAGGCCATGCCTTTAGCAACTCTTTGCTGAGGTGACATGCTGGTAATATCCTGACCGTCAAGTTTTACGGAGCCGCCATTCAGCTTCAGCATTCCCAGCAGAGCTTTCATCGCCGTAGATTTACCGGCACCGTTAGGCCCCACCACCACCGCAATTTCGCCTTTATCAACTGAAAGCGTACAGTCTTTGATGATATCCGTCCCTCCATATCCTCCGGTTAATTTTTCACCAATCAAATAACTCATCCCGGCAGCACCTCCCCTTTATTTTTCAGACCTGTTCCTAAATAAGCTTCTATAACGTCCTCATTGGACTTAATTTCCTCTGCGCTACCCTGAGCTAGTATTTTTCCTTCAGCCATCACTACGACAGGAGAACAAAGCCTGTTGATGAAATCCAT
>JACNKY010000219.1 GCA_014381795.1 Pseudomonadota bacterium
TAGCGGCTGATGTCGGTAGTTCTGTTTATAATGTATACTCTTGGACCAGCATAAATACTATAGGTATAGCAGTCGATGGCGTGGAGATCTATCCACTTTTTAATAATGTCTTGTTGGCGTCTGTTGAAAAAGGAGAAGTAACACAATCCGGTATTCATGTAGGACAAGGAATGGGTTTGCACTGGCACGGTGATGGTCATTCAGCAAATGGGAACAAAATGAACATTTATAACCTTAGAGACTATACTGGGAGTCACCCACCTTTGATTGGCTTTGGTAATGATGGCTTAGCGTTGTACGGAAAGTATGAATCTGCCTATTCTACGATGGACGGTTACAGTACTGCGATAGACGGCTTTGGCGGGCATGAACATGATGGTTATAATTATCATTATCATGCACATACAATGGCAAGTAGCACATTACAAGCAATTTCAGGATATTCTGGCACCGCAACTTATACTGTAGCTGTATTAATGAAGGGAGCCTGGGCAGGTTTAATTAATGATATCCCAGAATTCTGGAACGTTGATAATCCTAATACAAGTGGTGGTCAACAAAATAAGTACGTAGGGCATAAAGATTACGCATCTTACACTCCATAAATTTGAGCGTACTTCTTGAGCAGAGTCGAAAGAGAGTTGAAAGCGGATGTATTCATAAACATCCCTTCTGCTTCCCTTCGACAGGCTCATGGCATTGCACTCAGGGTACCGGCACCGGGGACGGTTTTTAGCGATGGCCAAAAGGGTGTGTTTTCGAAGCCATTAACTAATAATCTAATAATATCTTTAAGGAGGAGCCATGATGAGTAAATCAAATTTCGCAAACATTATTTTTTTAAGTGTCCTTAGCGTCACTTTATTTTTAGTTTCCTGTTCAACGGAAGAAGATGAGAAACTTCCTCCAATTTCTTCATCTTCCGGTGCCTCATGCAGTACTGCAACAACAACATGTGGTGGTACAGATAATTTAACTAATATCCCTAGTGCATATCTCACAGCACTTACAAAATACACGACTGTTAACAGCACTTATTTGGTCAATGTTTGTACTGAAGATACGGATAGTGATGGAACTGCGGATTACATGGTTGTAGAATCATCAAACAGGCCTGAACACAAATCTTATTATTGGCAAGCGACTAATGCGCTATACGAAGCATTCACCTTTGCTACAAATCTTTATAAATATGCCGTAACCAAAACAGCCGCAGGATATACTGGCACACCAGCGTCAGCAGGTCCAAACATGATTTATGAACAATGTATTACCATGAAAATGCCACTCACCCCTGCTTCAGCCTCAACCAAGTCAGCAACTGACTTCAGCACCATGGGCTTAGCGTTAAACGGAGTTTCTTTCTTTAATGAAAACGCCGCACCGCCAGATGAGATTACCGATGAACTCTTCACCTTTGATCAATGTTCCGGTCACCCTCAAAATACTGGATTGTATCATTATCACGTTGATCCTGTCTGCTTGATTAGAGATTTGGGAGGCAGCGTTACTGATAACAGTTCAACGGTCAGTGGTACAACTTACTCATGGATCGAAGATAACGGTACAAATGGAGGATTACTCGTAGGATTCCTCATGGATGGATTTCCTGTATATGGACCGGTTGGAGACAATCATACTGATTCCGATAATGCGTCAACTCCAAGTATTGATGAATACAATGGTCATACTCATAACACTACAGAATTTACAAGTGGTACATACCACTACCATGTTAAAACTGCAAATATAGGCGGAACTAATAGTACAGTCTTCTGGATTACAAATGCTAAATTCTATGGGACACCCGGCTCAGTAACAGTCCGCTAACTCAGGGTTTGTAAAGCGGCTCTGGCAAGTATTCAATGTAAATTCAAAACAGAAAAGTGAACTTAATTAAAATTATAGTAATTCTAAACTTACTCTTGTTTACAAGCAGTTGTATAACTAAGAAAAGACCGCGAAAACCAGTTCAAAAAGTAGTGACTGTCGAAGTTCAGGGTACTTCCGGAGAATTAACTATCAAAGGTGAGGTATGGGCAGATAACTGGTTTGCGTTCTATTCCGGCAGCAGCTTAATTATTGAAGACTCAGTGCCTATCACAACTGAGCGTTCATTTAATGCCGAATCATTTATTTTTAAAGCAGATTATCCTTTAAGCTTAAATTTTATTGTAAAAGACTTCAAAGAAAATGATACTGGACTGGAATATATAGGCAGTTCGAGACAACAGCTGGGTGACGGTGGTTTTATAGCTCAATTTACAGATCTCAAAACAGGTGAAATTATTGCTGTTACGGATTCAGACTGGAAGTGTAAAGTTATTCATGAAGCGCCTTTAGATACCTCATGCGCCAATGAATCAGATCCTCAAGCCGGTAAAGCACCGTGTGAATATACTGCTCAGGAAGAACCTGAAAATTGGCAAGAAAGTGATTATGATGATAGTTACTGGAAAAACGCCACAACTCATGCAGAATCTTCAGTAAGACCAAAAGATGGTTACGAGCAGATAAATTGGGATAAAAATTCTAACTTGATCTGGACAGACAATTTAGTAACTCATAATACTATCTTGTGCAGGATACAAATAAAGCAGTGAAAACGATTCGCGGGTAGTTCTATAAACCGTTCGCTGAGGCGGAGGCTGCGCGGATGGCGAAGGAGTATTTCGGACTTGATTCAGGTTTCGACTCCGCTCAACCAGCGGATGGTGAAAGTTTAAGTTATTTCGTAATTACTTGAACAAGAAAATTTTAGAGGTTTATCTAATTAATATCTAAGTTAACTACTTAAGCAAAAATGCAAATATGAGAAATATCAGAATATTATTGCTAAGCATATTTACTCTCAGTTTAGTTGGTTGTGAAACAATGTCTAATGGTAAGCACAGGATGAAAGGAGAACGGGGTAAAAAACATGATAGAGGAAGAGGGGGAAAACACGAAGGAAAAAAGGGCAAAAGGGAAACTGTTTCTTCAGTGTGTAATGGCAAAAGCGATTTGAGTAAAGTGCCGGACAACTATTTATCCGCCATGATAAAATACACAAAGCTCAATCAAGAGTATCTTATATATGTTTGTACAGAGGATAGTGATGGAGATGGAAAACCGGAGTTCATTGTAGTTGAATCTACGGGCCGGCCAGAGCATAAATCAGTCTATTATGACTCTTCAAACAAATATTATGAAGACTATGATTATAATAACAACATCCACAA
The DNA here is from genome assembly GCA_014381795.1 of Pseudomonadota bacterium. GTDB lineage: Bacteria > SAR324 > SAR324 > SAR324 > NAC60-12 > Arctic96AD-7. The sequence goes on from JACNKY010000219.1 coordinate 3,222, forward strand.
ATTTGCTGCAGTATACGAGGAGCAAACACCACGCAGAGCAGGCCGGAATACAATCGAGGAGCAAACCCTCATCTTAAAAATGCCGATCCAGCCGACGGCTGCAGCTAATAAAACTAAAACAGACTTTGGTGCGATGGGAATCGCCTTAAACGGAGTCTCATTATTTAACGAAAATGCTGCACCAGGAGATGAAATCACTGACGAACTTTTTACTTTTGATCAATGCTCTGGACACCCGGAAAATCGGGGTACGTATCATTATCACGTTGACCCTGTTTGCCTGATTCAAAAATTAGGCGGAAAAGTGAATGAAGTGTCAAAAACAGACTCCGGAACTACATACAATTGGCTCGAAGATTCAGGCGACAACGCAGGTCTGCTCCTTGGCTTTCTCATGGACGGCTTCCCAGTATACGGTCCTATCGGCAATGGAGAAAAAGATTGTAAAGCTAACGCTGTTCCTGCTATTGACGAATACAACGGTCATCTGCACTGCACTGCAGATTTCAGCAACGGGAATTACCATTATCATGTAAAAACTGCAATTCAGGGTGGAAAAAATAGTCCTGTATTTTGGATTACAAATAATTATTATTATGGAGAACCTGGTTTAATCGGACAGTAAAGTCCGAAATTATATGCCTGGAGAAGAGTTTTAAACTATTCCGAAAATGCCCCATCGCGGCAGATCCATTTTCAACAACTCATGCTCCAGCTTCGGTTATAGTTCATAATTAATTGATGTAATTAAAAGTTATACCGAAATGATCTATAATTATCATTTTTATAAATACACATTAATATTATTATTTTTAAATATTAATGTGTTTTTACTACCTGTAATTTCTTCAGCACATTCTGAGTGGCCGGCTAAAACATCGATATATTCAGAATCGAAAGGTACTTTTCGTGTTGAAATTGAAACTAACTTAGAAAACCTGCTGATTGATATTAAAAACATATCTGCTGATGACAATGATTTAATATTTACTGAGAATTATAAAGAATTAAGAAATCTAGCAGCAAATCAATTGAAGGACATATTTTTGAGTGTTTCAACTAAATTCTTGAATTCAATTGACATACGTTTTGATAAAATACCCGCCAAATTATCTATACGTGAAATCAATATCATAGAGAACTTGAATCTTAAGGAAGCTCGTAAGAGTGTCTTGATATTAGCAGTAAAAGCTCCAGCTACTGCTATGAATATGGAGTGGAGTTGGCCTGAAAGTTTTGGAAGTAATGTCATCAGGACAATGGACAAAAATGGGAAAGCCTTTAGATCCGTTTGGTTTAGAAAATCTCCAAGCAGCCCGCCTTTGCACTTAGCTGGGATGCCTGGTAAGAACTTTATAAGTAGGTTTTTAGCTTATCTGGAAATTGGATTCAGTCACATTATACCGAAAGGCTTTGATCACATAATATTTGTGCTGGGAATATTTTTACTTAGTACAAATTGGAAGATAATGTTGGCTCAGGTTACCTGCTTCACAATAGCACATAGTATTTCACTGGCATTAAGTATCCTTGGAATAATAGCCTTACCTGAAAGGATTGTTGAACCATTAATTGCACTTTCTATTGTATATGTTGGCCTAGAAAATATTTTCACATCAAAACTTACTATATGGCGGCCATTGCTGATATTTTTATTCGGTTTACTGCATGGTCTGGGTTTTGCTGGAATTTTGTTCAGGGTTGGTATTCCAGAAGGGTACTTCCTTGAAAGTCTATTAGCTTTCAACTTAGGTATAGAAGCAGGTCAGATATTTGTGATTGGAGTTGCTTACTTTGTCTTTTATTATTATTTCCATAAAAAATTATACTACAAAAATTATGTAGTAATTCCAGGATCAATTGCAATCTCTTGTATTGGTCTCTGGATGCTTTATGAACGAACATTTATTTATTGAATACTATTCTCTGCTCGAATCGAGCTAATTCCGGAAATCCGGATTAGCGCATGCTTCGAATTACTAAAACACCCAGCTTTTCACGTACACCGAGCCCCTCAGACTTGAACTAAATTTTTCCCAGTTCTTTAGCAACATTCACAAAATGCTGTACATTCTCAAAAGGTGTGTGTGCCAGCAAGCCGTGATTGAGGTTAAGGATGTGGTTTTTTCTACCACTTTGTGCAAAACATTTCCGGACAGCTTGAGTAATTTCCGCCTTAGTTCCGTCTGCTAAAATTTTATTATCAACATTACCCTGGAAAATCATTTCCGGAGCCTGTTTTTGAGCATCCTCGAGATCAATACAATTCCCAACACTTAAGACTGACGCTCCACTCTGCAGCATCAAATCGAGATGTGCTGACTCCTTGGTAAACAGGATTGAAGGAGCAGATGTTGACAATGCACTGAAAATTTTCTCATGAGTCGGCTGCACAAACCTTTTATAAATCTCTAATGGAATTACATCCGCAAATGATTCAAATAATTGCACTGCATGCGCTCCAGATGCAATTTGGAAATTGAGATAATCCACTGTCATTACAGTTAACCACTCGAGTAATGCTTGAGTTATTTCTGATTGTTCTTCTATAAATGCCAAAACTTCTGCAAGCTTCTGATTTGGGCTGCGTCCGGCAATCATAAAAAACGCGAGTGACATGGGAGAGCCGGCAAAGCCGAGCACCGGTAATTCTCCTTCGAGTTCAGTATTCAGTCCTTTGAGTATTTGAGAGACACTTTGCAAATCTACTTCGGGATCAAACGCTCGCAGTGCTTTTACCTGGGAGATAGTACGCACCGGTTTTTCCAGAATTGGTCCCGGTGCAAAGTGAAATCCTGCTCCCGCAGGAGTGAGCGGAGTTAGAATATCCTGAAACATGATGATTGCGTCCACTCCAAGTCGTTTTGGTAGCAATGATATTTTGATCGCAATTTCCGGATCCGCAAAGAGTTTTTCCAGGGATCGTCCGTCATTCTTTTTAAGTTGATTATATTCAGGATCTGTTCTGCCGGCCTGCCGCATCATCCAAACCGGTACACGATCAACCGGTAGGTGATTTAAGACTCTCAGCAATCTGTCATTTTTGATTACAGCCATATTTCCGTATAAAATTTCTGTTTTATGATTTAAGGATTTTAATAAGAAGCGCTTTTAAACGCTCTCCAGAATAATTTATTTAATTAAATTTGACAGAAATCCAGGAGCTTTAAAGCAGAAATTCTCTGGACACTTCAGGACGCTTGCTCCACCATAGAAGCATCATATTATTTTTTTAAAACGAATTTATAACATTATTCAATGGTCAAATCTGTTCCAGACTGCTTACGCTGCAACGGCACCAGAATATTTATCAGCGTTCGTCCACGTGAACGCTACGCTCATGCGAGGCTTTGCGACTGCGTTGCCATACCTTGCAAAACCTGCAAAAATACTCGTTTCATCGTAGAGCAGGACAGTTACCAACGTGACGTCGCTATTGTCTGTCCGGACTGTGAACAAATCAAGCAGAGAGTTCAGCTTTATAATAATGCCCGCATTCCACGACGTTATTTGAACAGCCGCCTCAGTGAGCAAGATAGGGATGCAGAAAACGAAATGGTGTTTGATCTACTTGGCAGCATTTTCAGACTTCTGCCACAGCGTTTAAGCAATCGAAATCTATTGGAAACAGACTCTGAGGACTTGAAAGGTATGGTCCTCATGGGACCTCCAGGTACGGGTAAAACACACTTGATGACAGGTTTTGCCTATCAATGTACGATCAGTCATGGAATCTCCTGCATATTTCAGAGTTTTGCAGAATTACTGTCTGAATTGAGACAAGGTTACTCAGACGGAAAATCAGACATGGAAATCATTGATCCGCATTTACAAACTGATATCCTCATCATTGATGACATGGGCAAGGGCCGCAACAGTGACTGGGAACTCAGTATTTTGGACATGCTGATTTCAGAGCGTTACAACCGTAACCAGATCATCATGGTTAGCACAAATTTTACGGAAAGTGAAGAAAACACGCTCAAAGAAAAAATCCGTAATCGTGAAAAAACTGAAAGTGAAATTTATATTGCCGACACTATCCGCGGACGTGTCGGTGAGCGTATTCACTCGCGTTTAAAGGAAATGTGTTATTTCGAAAATTTGCTCGGACAGGATCGACGAATCGGAGAAGATGAACTAGACGATTGATCAAAGCAAACCCAGGCTTTCATCCAGCCCACACATCAGATTCATATTTTGAATGGCCTGTCCGGAAGCACCTTTGACCAGATTATCAAGACTTGTGACAATTACCCAGTTTTGTCCGGACTCATCACTCTCCGCTCCAATCATGACTCGATTAGAATTTAGTGTTACCTTTAAATCAGGTAAGCTCCCCTCATCCATAAAATGCACGAATTTCTGCTCAGCTGCAAATTTTGAAAACCTATTACGAATTTCAGCAACCGGGACTGCTTTCGGAAAATGGAGATAGATCGCGGACAAAATCCTACGGTTGACTGGAATTAATATCGGTGTGAAAATTACGATTCCGCTTTCTTTTGCTTTGTAAGGACTAATCTCAGTCAGGTACAGCTGAATCTCCGGTTTATGCTGACGAGCAAAATCTCTGTATGCTTTAAAATTTTCGTTAACACTGACATAATTAGTCATGTCACCTTCAACCCTGCCGCCCGCACCGCTCACTCCTGATTTTGCGTCAATAATCGGTGCACGGTCAAGCTCAGCAAGTAAATCTCGAAGTGGTAATATCCCCAGTAAAGCACCCGTAGCATAACAGCCGGGATTTGCTACCAGTCTTGCGCTAGAAATTTCATCCTTGTAAAATTCCGGCAGTCCGAAAGCGGTTTCATCCAGCAACTCCGGTGCTGTATGTGTGAGTTGATAATATTTGGAAAAAACCTCTGTATCACGTAAACGGTATGCTCCGGAAAGATCAATCACGCGTACGCCCTGTTCCAACAATTTTGGTACAAGCTCCAGGCTGGCCTGATTCGGGATTGCGAGAAAAACAAGATCGCAAGCAGAAACGTCAACATCGTTCGGTTCAAAAACTTGAGAATAGCCTGTCAACTCCGGAAATACATCGCAGACTTTCTGTCGCTGATATTTGCTGGAAGTTAACAGTTCAACTTTTGCTTCAGGGTGATTTCTCAACCAGTAGAGCAGTTCTCGTCCGGATAAACCAGCCGCTCCTATAATTCCAATGCGGACCATTTATCCAAATACCTCTGCATATAGTTCCGGATTAAAACCCACCACAAACTCATTTCCAATTTTCCAGCTTGGAGCCCGTAGGTTCCCGCTTGGTCCAATCACATCTTTAAGAATTTCTGCTTTGTCATCAGCAGCAGGATTCCACTCTTGCCGTTTTTTACCTTTACCGGTTCTGATGAGACTTGCGGACTCCAGCATTTCCCAGGCAGCCTCGCTGTTTATCTTTTCTTTGTTGGCAAAAGTACGTGTTTCTACTGTGATATTATTTGCGTCAAGAACCTCTTGCGCTCGTTTGCAGGAAGTTCAACCATTCCTGAAATAACCCCAATTAATGTGCTTGCTCATTTTTCCTTTAAAATGTTTTTTTTAAACCTATGAAGTATGATGGTTTAGTAAAAAGTCATAACGACACCAACGTTTGTCATTCCCGCGAAAGCGGGAATCCATTATTTCAGACACTTACAAGTTCCTGGATTCCCGCTTTCGCGAGAATGACAACTATTTACGAAGCCATCAAATTTAATTAACACCTAAATCCAGCTGTCAACATCAGCATACAATATTAGTGCTTGTGAGTTTCAGAAGCAATTCCTTTCCTTTTTTTCTGCTGAATTTCCTAAACCAGTTATTCAGTGGATGTGTCCTACACGTATGGAAAGGGGCCAACTCACCTCTTTCATTTCCTGCGGATCACCCCATGTCGCTTTTAAACGCTCGGTGTTTTCCTCAATTGGATCACCACCTTCACGCTTTTTATAATGAGCAACTGCGGACCAACTGCCGAGGAAACCCAGCATATTGTCGAAATTCCAGTTCGACTTCATTTCAAAACGCGGAACACGCAATTCACGAAACGGGAATGATAATGTGCGGTAGCCTGTATCAACTAAACGGCGTTCAGGATCCCAGAAACTTCCTAAAATATCTGTGTAGAGTCGGTTTATTTCTAGGTCAACTTCCGGATTTATACGGAATAATTTGTAAGACCAGCAGGCTATCACACCATATCTTTTTAAAACCCGCTCAGCTTCTGCATAAAAAACATTAAGATCGAACCAGTGAAGTGCCTGCGCGACTGTGATTAAATCCACAGAATGGCGCTTGAGTGCCGGTGCCTGTTCGTTGGCAACTGCATAACTGATGTTTGTAAGAGGGGCCGCGTTTACTATTTGGGCGGAACTTGCGTCAGTGGCGTAAACCCGATCAAAATGCAAAGCCAGTTTCTGCGCGGCTTGCCCATTTCCGCTACCGGCATCCCAGGCCAGTTTATGGTCCCGGCACTCTCCAAGCAGATAACGGAACAAAGTGTCAGGATAATGTGGGCGATGTGTTGCGTATGCAGCAGATTGAGTTGAAAAGTTGTCTTTGAATGCTTTTGGATTTTTATGAAACTTTGCGTTGAATCTCATCTTTGAATGAAAACTTTTGGTTGGCAAAAATAAGTGTATTTTACTCCATTGTTGAAAAAATCAGCTGTCCGCGCTTTCACCCTGCAGTTCAGTCAAAATGGAACGCCCCATCGCAGTGTCAGCTAAAGGACGCGTGAGTTCACCCAGAGCATCTAGTTGTGCTTTGAGGGCCTGGGAATCCTGTCCTTTTATACTTTGGCGGACTACTTCCATCTGCATACGGATTTTGTCACGCTCCGTTTCAGTCAAAGCACTTTCCGCTACATTCCAGTTGTGTTCAATTCCCTGAAAAACACGTTCCGCGGTTAGCCTAAATTCAATTAACTGCCGCTCATTAAAATCATCAATTGCGTTTTCGAAGGAATCTTCCATGATTCTTTCTATTTCAAACTGGGTTAAACCGTGAAATGGAATAACTTCAATTTCCGCCTTTTTCCCGCTACGTTTTTCGCTGGCAGAAACAGTTAGAATACCGTTTGCATCAACACGGAACATAACTTCCACCAGCGGAAAACCACCTTTCATGGGTGGAATACCGCGTAACTTAAACTGGCCGAGTGCACGGCAATCCTTGATTAATTCTCGCTCCCCCTGATAAATATTAACATCGATCGAAGTCTGGTCATCAACATTTGTGGTAAAAGTTTCGCTTTCTTCTACAGGTATTGTCGTGTTTCCGGTAATGATTTTACTGAATGTTCCGCCCAAAGTTTCAATGCCTAGGGCAAGTGGAATCACGTCAAGCAGTAAAAAGTCCCGCCGTCCGCCTGCCAGCAAATGTCCCTGAATTCCTGCGCCGATTGCGACTACTTTGTACGGATCAATCGCCACATGAGGTGAGCGTCCGAAAAAAGTTTCAATCTTTCTGCGTACTCCCGGAACTACGGTAGAACCACCGACCAGCACAACCTCGTCTATCTGAGCTAAAGAAAGTTTTGCCTGCTGCAGCACATGTTTGCAACTTTCCAGAGTCTGTTCCACCAAAGGAGAAATCAATGACTCAAAATCTTCTACTTTAAAATTATCCGTAAAAGAAACACCCTGTTTTGGAAAGTCCAATGTGTATGTTGTTTCCGGAGATAGACTGAGTTCAATTTTGATTGATTCTGCAGTTTTTTTTAAAATTTGCTTTGACTCCGGATCCTCAAAATGCGCCTGTGGGTGTTGTTGCAGGATTCTCTTTTTCAAAATTTCCACCAACGCCTGGTCAAAATCATCTCCGCCAAGTTGAGTATTACCATGGGTGGCAACCACTTTAAATATCTTTCCGGAGAGTTTGAGAATGGAAATATCAAAAGTTCCACCGCCTAAATCATAAACCGCAACGTGACCGTCTTTTTGCAGATCCTGCTTTTCATCAAGTCCGTATGCAATGGCTGCGGCAGTCGGTTCATTGATGATACGCGCTACCTCCAGTCCGGCAATGGTTGCTGCGGCCCGTGTGGCCTGCCGCTGGGCGTCATCAAAATACGCAGGAACTGTGATGACTGCTTTTTCAACAGATTCACCGAGTGCTGTTTCAGCACGCTGTTTTACTTTTTTTAATATCTCAGCTGATAATTCCTGTGGCGTAAAATCTTGGTAAGGCTCACTTACACCAATCCGTACTTTGAGTAATTTGCGATCTCCTTCCACAATTTTATACGGTAATTCATTAACGAGCTCTCCGAGTTCTTCGAGGTCACGTCCCATCAAACGTTTAATGGAAGAAACGGTATTTTCAGGATTAGAAATTCTGCGCTTCTGTGCTTCCTGACCTACCAGCCAGCCGGAATCAATACGTGACAAAACGGACGGTGTAACTGCATTCTCACCCTCGCCGATTACTTCCGGTCCTTCATCAAAAACAGTTGCGCACAAACTGTTCGTTGTGCCCAGATCAATACCTATTATGCGTTCCATTTTTTGTGAATTTGTGGTGTGTTTTAAACTGCTAAGGGCTACTAATCCGCTACCGGAATGCGCTCAAGCAGGCGACGCAGATAACGTTCCGCGTTTAAGTGGGTTTGCAGTTGCTGGAGTATTCCGGAATCTTCTGGATGCTCTTCATGCTTTTTGAACAGTGGCGCATAGTCTGCTTCAATATCTTTTTTTCTGTTTTGCAGATCATCATGCATTGCGGACAATTCAACTGAGTTTACGGAATCCAACAGTTCATCCAGCTCTTCCTGCAGAAAAAACATTTCTGCTAAAAAACCCTCAGGCAGGGAACGTTCATCCAACTGCTGTTTTTCGGCCAGCAAATGTAATAAATAACCGGCACGTAAAGTTGGTTCGTGAAGAGTTTTGTACGCTGTATTCAAAATAGCGCTGGCGGTTTCGCTTAAAAGTTGTTCCGCTTCTGGAGCCGAACCGTAAAAGTCTGGATGCAACTCAAGCGAAAGCTGTTGATAGCGTTCCTCCAATTCCGCGGATTTTAGCTCAAAGCTGACAGGGAAACCCAGCACTTCAAAAAAATCTATTTCCCGTGGAAAAGGCTGGAGAGCATTGCAGGAAAAACAAAAAAGACGTGAAACCAGAGTGGTCTCGCATGTATGACAGGCAGGTTCGTCAAAAGCCATAGCTTGGTTTTAAAATATCTCCGCTACAACTCAGTCTTGGTTTCTGCTTTTGTAATCAGAAATTGCTGCTTTAATTGCGTCTTCTGCTAAAACAGAACAATGAATTTTTACAGGAGGCAAGGAAAGTTCTTCGACAATATCAGTATTTTGAATCGACATTGCTTCGTCAATGCTTTTACCTTTGACCCATTCTGTAGCGAGGCTTGAACTCGCGATAGCGGATCCGCAACCAAAAGTTTTGAATTTTGCGTCGATAATTTCTTTAGTTTCAGGATCAACCTTAATCTGCAGTTTCATCACATCTCCGCATTCCGGAGCGCCAACCAATCCGGTGCCGACATTAAGGTCACTTTTTTCCAGACTCCCAACGTTTCTGGGCTCGCTGTAATGATCGATAACTTTTTCACTATAAGCCATTTTGCTCCTTTTCTAATTTAAATAAAATTTCTGAGATCAATGGGATGCCCATTGTACAGTTGATAAATCAACACCCTCTTTTACCATTTCATAAAGCGGTGACATTTCACGAAGTCGCTTTACTGCAACTATCATCTTCTCTGCCGTATAATCAATTTCCTCTACTGTGGTAAAACGTCCCATACCAAAACGGATGGAAGAATGAGCCAAATCATCTCCTACTCCCAACGCCCGTAAAACATAAGAAGGTTCCAGACTAGCAGAAGTACAGGCTGATCCAGAAGAAACTGCCAGGTCACTGACGCCCATCATCAAACTCTCACCTTCAACATATCCAAAACTTAAATTCAGGTTATTCGGTAATCGTTCGGTGGGATGTCCATTGAGAAAAATATAATCCAATCCTGCAGACAAGCGCTCATAAAGTCTTTGCCTTAAGCCTGTCAAACGTTCTGCTTCAGAAGCCATTTCTGCCACAGACAATTCAAGTGCTTTCGCAAAACCAACAATTCCTGTCACATTCAAAGTTCCGGAACGCATACCACGTTCATGGCCTCCACCAAACATGATTGGTGACAAACGGACCCGCGGTTTTTTGCGTCTTACATAAAGTGCTCCCATACCTTTTGGACCATAAAGCTTGTGGGCTGTCATTGAAAGAAGATCAATCTTCATTTCATCAACATCAATTGGAATTTTTCCTACACCCTGAGTCGCGTCTGTATGAAAAAGGACACCCTTTGCACGGGTGATTTCACCTATTTCCTTGAGAGGATTGAGTGTACCGATTTCGTTGTTTGCTGCCATCAGCGAAACCAGAATGGTATCTTCGCGGATTGATTCTTCCAATTGTTTGAGATCGATACAGCCGTCTTTATCCACATTGAGAAAGGTGATTTCGTAACCACGCTGTTCCAAAGCAAGACACGGATCTATCACTGCTTTGTGTTCGATTGGACTTGTGATGATATGTTTGCCCTTCTTCTGGTAAAAATCCGCAACCCCTAAAATTGCGAGATTGTTTGATTCAGTAGCTCCACTGGTAAAAACAATTTCCTTACCGCCTGCACCAATCACGTTGCCAATGGATTCCCGCGCATCTTCGACTACCTGTTCAACTTCCCAGCCAAAGGCATGATTACGACTGGCGGCATTTCCAAATGATTCTGTGAAAAACGGCATCATCGCCTCCACAACTCGTGGATCAACTGGCGTGGTAGCGTTGTAATCAAGATAAATGGGCAGTTTCATAAGAAGAGTCCTCTACACTAAAGTTGTTTGTTTCCGCGTCTTCAATAATCGCGGCTAATGTTGTTTCTTCAACAAACTGCTGAATTTTCTGATGTAACGCAATCAGCGGTCGTCGAGTTGGACAGCCCTGATGAACTTTACATAAATCCTCATCATGAACACATTCGACTAATTCGAAAGTGCTGTCAGTGATCCGGATAATTTCAGACAAGTTAATTTCCTCTGCAGATCGTGCCAATACATAACCACCACGCTGTCCGCGGGTTGATTCTATCAATCCGGAAGAAACCAGTTGTTTCAGGATATTAGCCACCATGGGATAAGGCAGTTTGTAAAAAGTGGCTACTTCCTGCGCACTCACCGGAGCTTCCTGCTCACCGAGATGAGCCAGCAAAATAATCGCGTAATCAGTCTTTTTAGATAATTTAAGCATTGCCTCCCTTTTTGTAAGTTCTCTTAAATTAGCACCTAATTAGTACTATATCAAGTAAAAACTATAGTTAAGACGAAAAATAAATTATTTATTAGCGATATTAAAAAATTTAGTGTAAAAAAGACAGGTTTTTAATTACCAGTTGGCGGTTCTTTGTGGAGCGGAATATTGACGGTCTTATGGAGCAACTCATCGGCGCTCCCTACTTCCCAAACGCGAAAATCTAGACGAACATCATCCGTATGCTCAACCGCCAAGAACGGAGTCTGCAGATTTGATTCTATTTTTCCTCCTGCAGGCAGCCAATAATATTTTGAAGGAAGATTTTCCTGAATACGCGTTTTCCAAAAATGGGCGCTTACACGTATAAAACGTGGCGATTGTGCAGGATTGTCAATCCGGAACTGCAGAGTGGCGGTCTTCTCTTCAGTTTCAACTGTGGAAATTTTTTCAAGAAAATTTAGCGTCAGGCTCGTCAGTTCTGGAGATGCCCCGTCTGCAATCCTATTTTTCCAGTATAGTCGCTGCATTGCTCCCAGCCAAACAACTGAACGTTTATGATCCTCCAGTTCCCGCCATAGTTTTAACAAAGGCGGTACATCTGTCGGATCACCCAGCATGCCAATCAACATTACAATTTGCCAGGACACATTTTCAGTTTCCGAATTCATGATCGAATTTCGCAGGACAGGCAAACCCCACTGCGGATAAACTAAAAAAGCCCGCATAGCCTGAAATCGTTTTTCCGGAGATTCATCACTCAGCATCGGCAGCCAACGATGCTCAAATGCGTAACGTGCCTGATTTTCAAAAAAAGCATGTGCCGAAGACGCACCCATACCAGCGGCAGACAAAAGGAGGATCAAGCTGAATGTGATGCAATAAAGAAGATTCAAATACTTTTTCAAAATTCTGCCTTCCATTGTCGATAGCCGAATTCAATGGCATGCGCCATTTGTTCCTTATAATGTCCTCTGCCAAAACGTGACATCTGCAACTGAAACGCTTCCGGAGCAAAACTCTTCCAACTACGTTCCATTTTCTCTACTGCTTCAATAAGCGCTTCTACGTTTTGCTCTGCGAAAAATACACCCGTTTGCTCAGTTACTGTTTCCAACGCACCTCCGGAAGCAAAGGCAATCACCGGCGTATTGCATGCCTGTGCTTCGAGCGGTGTGATACCAAAATCATCTTCTCCCGGAAAAACCAAAGCCCGCGCCTGCTGATATAATTCTAACAGTTTTTCATTTGAAAGAGCACCCAGAAACTCAATGTTATCACCTGCAATCGATCTGCAGTATTCTTCGTCCTGACCACTGCCCGAAATTTTAAGGGGAAGTTTGAGTTGATTGAAAGCTTCTACCGCTAAATCCACGCGTTTATTCGGAGCAAAAGCTCCTACCATCAGATAATAACCTGCTTTTGTATCTCCGGGTTTAAAGCGTGAAAGATCAACTGGCGGATAAATAACCTGTGATTCACGACCATAATACTCAAGAATCTTTTTGCGTATGTTATCGCTGTTACAGAGAAATGTATCTACGCGTTTCGCTGTATTATGATCCCAGCGCTGTAAGTACGGACGCATTAATTCCGCACCAATTCTGACAGGCCAAGAAGTTCGAGGTTGCCGAAAATAAACACCAAACTGATCCCAGACATAACGCATTGGTGTATGGACGTAGGAGATGTGATAGACCGAGTCATAGTGCTTTACGCCCTTGGCCACACAATGGCTGGAACTCACAATCAGATCGTATGCGCTGAAATCAAACTGCTCGATCGCAGTTGGGAAAAGCGGAAGGTAATGGCGGTATTTTTTAAGTCCAAATGGTAAATGTTGTACAAATGAAGGATGAATCGGCATGGCTTCAATCGTATCGGAAAGCTCCCCCTTTTGGGGAATCAGAGTGTAAAGATCTGCATCAGGAAATAATTCACAAAGCACCTCAAGACACTTTTCGCCACCACGCATTCCAGTCAACCAATCGTGCACCAGCGCGACTTTAAGTCCTTTCAGTAATGGTGCACTCATCCTTTTTTCTTGATTAACTGCGGCAGTAAACCGAGGTGTTTCAATTCAGTATAATGTTCAGCATCCACAGGCGGATGATCCTGTTCATGCTCCCAGGTTGACAAATAAGGCACATGAACAGCTTGTGCGCCAATTTGCACAATCGGTACAATGTCAGAGCGCATTGAATTTCCAATCATCATAAAATGTGAAGGTTTAATTTTGTGACGCTTGAGGATTTTACTGTATACTTCTGTAGTTTTGTCACTCACTATTTCAACTGCGTCAAAAAATTCAGCCAATCCGGAACGGGCAATTTTCGTTTCCTGATCAATCAAATCACCTTTGGTGATCAACAACAGGGAATATTTTTGGGAAAGTTCTTCAACCACTTCACGAACGTGCGGTAATAATTCAATCGGGGCTGCTAACATCTCACGGCCAAAATCAAGGATTTGCTGGATTTCATGTCCGCGTACTTCACCATCAGTCAACTCGATGGCGGTTTCGATCATGGAAAGGATGAAACCTTTTATGCCATAGCCAAAATGCTGCAGATTTTTTATCTGAGTCGCAAATAAAGTTTGATCAACAACTTCCTGTCCATGAGACGAAAGCATTTCACTAAACTTTATTTGGGTCATTGTGAAAATAGACTCATTATGCCAAAGGGTATCATCGGCATCAAAGGCAATTACTTCAAACATTTTTTGTTTGTTGTAATCAGGGCTTAGTTAAAGCAGGAAAGAAAACAGTTGGCAGAAAAGCCGGATCCGTGAATTATGGAGAAAAAAGGAGAATAAAGCTTGAACAGTTTTTCTAAGTTCAGCTTAGGGTGAGATCAAAACCTCACCCAAAAAGCTTCACAAATGATGGCACTGACGCTCCTCAACTAACATCTCGTTTAAAGAGTCACGCATAACGTTGATCATGATCAAGTCTCTGCGCGTCTTTGCCGATGACTCCAAGAGATCTAGTCC
>JACNKY010000074.1 GCA_014381795.1 Pseudomonadota bacterium
TCAACTGTGTCCCGACTGATGTTATATGCTTGAGCAATCTCCTGCGGGTCCTGTTCTTCCAGGAGTTCTCTTATTTCACGCTGTTCAGCAAGACTAATCTGTCCGATATTTCTGGGAACACTAACTCCGTGTTTTTTACACCAGCGCCGTATTGTGATTTCAGATATTCCTGCTTCCGCAGCAATATCTTCCAATGCTTCTCCTGTTGCTATTCTTTCAACCAGTACTGTCTGCTCCTCTTCAGAAAAACGTCTTGTTTTTATTTTCCTTATGTTCGGTTCTGCAGCTCCGCTTTTCTTTGCAACCGCATTGACAACAGCAATTGTAACCCCAAATAATTCTGCCACCTCAGAGGCACTTTTCCCCTGGTCCAACTCGATGGCAAGCTCTATCTGCAGAAGTTCTGTTTGTAATTGACTAGTGGATGCAGCCATGAATTTTATATTTTAAAAAGTATATGTCATAATTATTGTAGAAATCAAATAATTTAAAAAACTCCTTTTTGCGAACATGGTCAAGACATTCTTGACAAGACGCTCTCCCTTTGCGATGCTGTGAGCAGTGAATATAGGTTTGTTAGAGAAATTATTTCGATATTTGTGAACAGATAAAAAAATGTAGTTGAAATTTTATCATTTTATAAAGTTATAATTTAACTTTTTCAAAGAGTTTCGTAATGGATGAAGCAACAAATTCAATAGCAGGATATCGATTAAATCCGGAATATCTTGAAAAAATAAGTTATGAAGGAAAAGTCTGGCTGGCACGCGCTATTGTTAATATTTTAATTGCGGACAAACAACTTGTCACGGAAGAAAAAAGATTTTTCAAAGATGCAATCATGATGATTGAGAAAGATGAAATTCGCGATGAACTGATTGAATCGATTAAAAAACGTGAGAGTGTAGAACTGGGAGCATTAACCACTGACCGTGAATACGCGGGACAATTTTTCTTTTTACTAGGGATGGTCGTTGCTGCTGACGGGAAAGTCAAAAATTCAGAAGTTAATATGCTGACATCAATTGGCGGAAATGGCGGAAAACTCGGCTTTCCCGCAGAAACGACAAAACAAGTTTTGCATTGGGTGACTGAGATGATAAGACTCAATAATGACAGGAATCAGATAATAGAACTACTGAAAGATATAAAACCTGTATTTGTCTTAAAATAAGTTTATCCGCGAATCTCCTGAATTAAAATTTAAGCTGAAAGTCATATGTCTTTGCTGATAAGTCTTCCGGAATCAATGGGGCCTCAAGCTTTGTGCTCGGCACTCCTAGATCTTGAGCCTGGGTTGAAAATTATGACTGGACATAAAAATGTGCAAAATCCGGATGAAGTAGAGTTTGCGGTAGTCTGGAATCACCCGGAAGGTCTTTTACTGAATTATCCTAATTTAAAAGCTATTTCTTCATACGGTCACGGAGCGGACGGATTGCTGGCAGACAGCAAACTTCCTGAAGGTGTACCGCTTGTACGTTTAACAAATGAAACCATGGCTGAGTGGATGAGTGAATATCTGCTAGCGGTTGTACTTTTACAGAGGCGAAAATTACTGCAGCATGCGGAAAATCCCGGATTCGTTGAATGGGGAACTGCAGCACGGCATCCTGGTAATCAACTGAGTATCCTTGGGTTAGGTTATTTGGGACAGGCTGTTGCGAAAGTGTTTTTAAAAATGGGATTTGATGTTTCCGGTTGGAGCAGATCACGCAAAGAAGTTGAAGGAGTGAGCTGTTTTTCCGGAAATGAGGCGTTAACTGAAATGTTAATAAAAACGGATTATCTAGTCAATTTACTTCCACTGACCACTGAAACCACCGATTTTCTGAATACGGAGACACTTTCAAAACTGAAACACGGGGCATATCTGATCAATGTAGGCCGTGGACAGACACTAGTTGAGGAAGATCTTATTCCTTTATTGGATGAGGGGCAGTTGTCAGGTGCCTGCCTTGATGTGTTCCGGACAGAACCACTTGCGGAAGCTCATCCTTTCAGGAAACACAAAAAAATTCTGATCACTCCTCACAATTCCAGTTCCACTCCTGCGGATTCGGTTGCACCGCAAATTCTCGAAAACTACAAACGTGCCATTTCCGGTCGACAACTGTTGAACCTGATTGACTTAGCACATGGCTATTGATCCATGAATTTTTGTCGCTACTTTCTTTTCCGAAATTTATTTTTCTTTTACTTACTGATTAGTTCAGTATGGTTGGCTTCTTGCGGTTTACGCACCGCACCTAGTAACCTTCCGGAAATAAAACAAAAATCAACATTCAGTGATTTTAAAATCCAGCAGCGTGGTGAACGTCTACGTTTATCATGGGTTATCAATGAAAATAAAAGTGCTGCTGCCTTAAATGAATTTGTAGAAGTTCCAGAAATGAAGGAGTACTTTCTACTGCAGGAGTCGAAAACACCTCTCGACTGTCCTGCATGTGATTCTGTGGAACTACCACCTTTACGTTTATTATTTTCAAGCAAATCAATTATACGTGAGGAGAATCATTTGTATTATTATTCGGCACTGCCGGACAATGAATTGAATTTGCAGCAATTCGAACTAAGTCACTTTGGTCCCGATGATGAAATTATGTCACCTGGTAAAATAGTTAAATTCAGACAAAATAAACTTTTCCCAAAAGTGCCTGCTCCAAACTTTAAAATAATCCAAATTGAGGATGAAAAACAAACAGTACGGTTTGCTTTTGGAAAAGTGGTTTTGACAAAAACAACTATACTTGACGATGATGCGGTTAAACTACAGCCGCAGAAAAAAAATGAGACTGATAGTTCAGAACTTAATTTGCCTGACAAACAACCTCAAACAAGTGCCAGGACTTTTATCATGAGACTCTCCTGGCCGAAAATTGCGGATAAAGGATTAAAACGTCTTCAGGGGCAGGGAAGTTATTTTGCAGAACAGCAGAATTTTCAGGTAAATCTCTACCGTATCCGTAGTGGAGAAAACTGGTCGGAAACTCCAATTAATAGCAAATCAAGCCAAGATAATTACTTCCTTGATAAACTTAAATTGCAGATTTCTAACGCTTCTCGACAGCAATTGAAAGACGTTCAACCAGACAACTCATCAGCAAAACTCCCGTTTTATGTTGATTTGCGAGGCCAAAATGGGGATACTTGGTTATACCAATTACGGTTGGTTGATCGTTTCGGGAATGAAAGTTCAGCATCTGAAACAATCACCGTTCATCTGCCAAAAATTAAAATTAATGGACAAAGTTTCAGTGAAAACGCTGATGTCCCTCCTGCTGATTGACCTGTGAGATTTGTTAAATTCTACTTTTTATTTCTGTTAAGCCTTTTTATTTTTTCAGCATGTACAGAAAACGGTGAAAACATCCAGCAA
>JACNKY010000168.1 GCA_014381795.1 Pseudomonadota bacterium
ACCAGGCCGCTGCTAAATTGGGTAAACACATCTCACGACACGTTCCACTCTCAGAAGGACGCATTGAAATGCTGCGTTATTTACGCGAACAAAGTATTTCCATCGACTACCACCGTTACGGTAATTTAGGCGAACGCGAAATATAAGTGCTTTTATTTGATTTACTATGTATATAGACTATTTCAGTGCTTAATTAAAATTATTTCACAGGAAGAAAAACAAAACTATAATTTTTGCATACCCTATACACATGCCATATTCTCCTCCTGAAACACAACATCTGGATAACATCCTGCCGTCGGAACCGCTTTTACTGATGGGAGCTGGTCCCGTGCCGATTTCACATGCGGTTGCCCGTGCAAATGGAGTAGTGATCAATCATCTGGGTGAAACCATGGATGAAGTGATCAGAAATGTAAAGATCATGGGGCGTTATGCATTTCAGACAGATTCGGAAAAAATTATCGGAGTCTCAGGACCGGCTTCAGCTGCCATGGAAATGGCTATTACCAATTTACTGTGGCCGGGCAGAAGTATTTTAGCTTTGTCGATGGGAACCTTTAGCGGACGCATGGCGGAAATGGCTGAAGGTGTTGGAGCGGATGTGACAGTAATTGAATCAGCAGGCATTCAACCTGTCCGCGTAGAAGAAGTCCGGGAAGCCTTTGCGAAAAAACAATTTGACGTGATAACGATGGCCCAAGGTGAAACTTCCTGTGGTGTCGAAATGAATTGCCTGCCGGAAGTCGCACGGATTGCTAAAGAGCACGGTGCACTTGTGGTAGTGGATGCGGTTTGTACCTTGACCACGATGCCCATGCAGATGGATGAGTGGGGAGTTGATGTCGCCATTGCAGGAGGTCAAAAGGGTTTGTCTTCTATTCCTGGAGTTTCGCTGATTGCATTTTCGCAAGATGCATGGAAGGCAATTGAATCCAGGAGAGTACGGCAACCGCACTGGTGTCTTGACGCATTACGCGCGCAAACTTTCTGGGGTTCACAACAGTACCATTATACTGCTCCGGTTCCCGGAATATTAGCTTTGCACGAAGCACTGCGGCAAATTTGTGAGGAAACTCTGCCGGCACGTTTTGAACGTCACCGAGTCAGTTCAATTGCTTTGCAGGCAGGAATTGAGACAATGGGATTGAAACTCTTTGTGCCGATAAAAGATCGGCTAAATTCCGTGGTAGCAATCAATACTCCTGAAGCTACCGAAAGTGTAAAAATCCGGAATGTCATGTCCAAACGTTTTAATGTTGAGGTTTCAGGAGCATTTGGTCTGGACATTCTGCGTATCGGTCAAATGGGAGAGCAGTGCCGCTCCCACAATCTCTTCAAAGTCCTCTATGCGCTTGGTATGAGTTGCCGCCAGCATGGTGTTGATCTGGACGTGAGTCTGGGCATGGCTGAGTTGGAGCGTAATTTGGTGATTGACCCTGAAAATTTAGTCGACTAAAAAAAGGACTAAAATATTGAATGAGCCCTTCCTCTCTCACCAGTCTTCTTCGTGAAAAAGCCAATGAACTTGGTTTTGAGCTGGTTGGCGCAATTCCTGTTTCACGTAGTAAAACCATCGACATTTACAATGCCTGGCTCAAGAAAGGCTATGCCGGTTCAATGGCTTATCTGGAACGTCACGCGGAACTGAAAGAAGACCCGCGTCAATTGCTTCCTGAAACAATGTCGTTGCTCGCGCTTGGTTTTAATTATAAAACTGCTGATCCTTCCGAAAAAGCAAACAATCCTGACATCGGCTGCATCAGCCGTTATGCATGGGGTGATGATTATCACGAGTTGATCCGCAGGAAACTGAGTGTCTTGGAAGACTATCTTTGTCGTGAATTAAATGCCGGAAAGATCTCACGTAGTTTCGTTGATTCAGGACCTGTTTTGGAGCGGGAAGTCGCACAGCGTGCAGGTCTGGGATGGATCGGCAAACATTCAAATTTGATTAACTGGAAAAAAGGTTCATGGTTCTTTTTGGCGGAACTGCTGGTAGATGTTCAGTTGGAAACAGATTTGCCTTTCACACGTGTTGATTGTGGAACCTGCACAATTTGTATTGAGGCCTGTCCAACCGAAGCTATTATCGCTGACCGTACATTGGATGCACGGCTTTGTATTTCCTATTTGACGATTGAGTTGAAAGGGGCAATACCGGTGGAATTGCGTCCAAAAATGGCTAACCTGATTTTTGGTTGTGACATCTGTCAGCAAGTCTGTCCGTGGAACAGGGATGCTCCGCAATCTCAAGAAACAGGACTTCTGCCTCGTCCGGAAAACATATCGCCACGACTGATTGACTTGATGAAACTGGATCAAACTGCCTTCAGTAAACGTTTCCGAATGAGCCCCGTCAAACGCTCAAAGCGTCGTGGATTCTTACGCAACGTAGCAGTTGCTTTAGGGAACTGGGCGAATCCTGGTGCAATTCCTGCCCTCAGTTTGGGGCTTGATGATGAAGAAGCGCTGGTGCGTTCTCACTCCGCATGGGCCCTGGGTCAAATTCCGGATTTACAGGCAAAGACAAAACTGGAAGAAGCAAAAATAACTGAAAAAAATCCAGAAGTTTTACAGGAGATAGAAGCCGCACTTGCAGCATTTGCTCTTAAAGCTGTGGATCAAGAGATATTTACTGATTGAACTTGCTTTGCTCTTATGAGAAAAAGCATAAACTTATTTTCATCGGTCAAGGCGTGGACGGTTCAATTGCAAATGATTTGTTGACTGTAGTTGGTATTGTTGGTAAAAGTTCAATGAAGTGGAAGTTCCAGGATTTACATGACATTAGAAGAGGCACTGTTTTCCGGAAGTTTTGTAATTGCTTCTGGTAAACAATCTGCATTGTCTGCAGAAAAAAAAGCTGAATTTGGAAACTCTCCAAATTCATTTTAACTTGTGTTCAATCATTATAGTTAAAAGGCAGTCAAAATGGAAAAATCAGCAAAAAAAGTAATCATGATTTCCGGAGCAAACAGAGGTATCGGAAGAGCGATTGCGGAAAAACTTTTGGAGAATGGTTGCTTGTTGAGTTTGGGGGTACGTGATCCGGGACAACTTCCGCAAGCACTTGCATCTGCAGCCGAAACACAAATGCTCTGTCATAGTTATGATGCGCGCGACCGTGAATCTGCAAAGAGCTGGGTTGATGCAACTGCAGAGAAATTTGGTGGCGTTGACGTCCTGGTTAATAATGCCGGAATTTTACACACCATTGGTTTGGAAGACGATGCAGAAGATTTACTGGATGATATGTGGGAAGTCAACGCCAAGGCACCTTTGCGCTTAACACGTCTTGTATTTCCATATTTGCGTATATCAGGTTCCGGACGGATTATCGATATCATCTCCATGT
>JACNKY010000400.1 GCA_014381795.1 Pseudomonadota bacterium
TGACCAGATACCCGGAAGCATCAATTTCTTCTGTGGAGTTTGCCGACAATGCGGATTCAAGTGCCGATATTTTCCCATCCTTGCTGCCAATATCGATACCGGTTCTTCCGTCTGGAAGATTTGCGTTTCTAATAATTAAGTCCATATTTTGCTCCAATTTTAAAAAGTTTGTCTGTCTTCTCTTTTAATAATGAATGGGTTTAATTTAAAACTGTACTTTGAAAACGCTCCATCAGGTGCCGTCCTGAAGTTACTAAAGGATATTTAGCTGTTCCATCATCATCAACACAAGTGGGCAGACACTCAATTTTTGCATCCCAGTCTGGTTGTTGAAAAAACGCCAGGGACATTCTGGCTTGATTTTGAGCTGTTTTGGATTCTGGAATATTTACTCGATGCAGTGTAGAAACCCAACGTCCGTTGGTCCAGCGTTCCATCAAATCACCCAGATTGACAATTATGTCTGGTTTGCAGGGAGTGACCGGAATCCACTCTTTATGCCGGTTTAAAATTTCAAGTCCTGACAAACCTTCCTGCTGAAAGAGCAGTGTCAGGCTACCGTAATCACTATGCGCTCCTGCACGTAGTTGACCCGGAAGCGGAGCTTTGTTCAGCGCAGGATAGTGATTCGCCCGCAATGCGCTGATTGGCTGCTGCAGAAAGTCATCAAAATAGTTTTGCGGCAATTTCAGTGCGAGCGCAAAGAGTTTCATTAAACGTGCTGAAAAGAGCGACATCACTTCGTAGCAAGTTTCCCACGCCTGTTGAAAATCCTCCGGATATTGAGGCCATTGATTTTCAGAAAACACAAAAAGCGCTTCATCCGCAGAAATCCCTACTGGTGCAATAGCTCGTGGGCCTGCAGAAAAATTTTCCTTTAAATCCGGGGGCGCATGTTCCCCACGTGAGAGCGAAAGAGTTTCTGCTTCCATTGCCGCAAAACCGTAAGGATATCCGGCAAAGGGCATCTTAATCTTTAGTTTTTCCTCTTCAGAAAGAGAAAAAAAAGCATGACTAGATTGCCAGCAGTGTTCAATAATTTTCTCTGGGATACCGTGCCCGCGTACCGCAAAGAAACCGCTTCTTTCGCAGGCTTGAGCAATCTGCTCCACAATCTCAGCTTCTGCAGCGGTATTGTCAAATTGGGGCTGAAGGTCAATCAGTGGGACGTCGTGCATCAGAAGTTTTTGTTGGCAAATTGCTTGTGATCTTAAACGGATTTATCGACAGCTGATCCAACTGGAGAGACAGCTTTGGGTTTAAAAAAATATCGCTGAAATCGTTGTTCTGAAATTAGCGAAAGTACCCGCACAAGTAGCCAGACTGCCAGAAGTGCAAAAATTAAGCGTCCGACCAAAAGTCCCCACAAACTACCTCCTAGCAACAACATCAGCAGAGTGTCTTCAACGATACTGTGGAAAAGTCCCATCAGCACCATTGCGAAAAAAATATCTTTCGGCGGAATCGTACCGGCACGGGATTCTTTGATAATCAATCCGCCGCCGTAGGAAATACCGAGAGTGATGCCGATGACCGTGATATTCGTCGCCTCTTTACCAATTCCAAGCTTACTGAGCAGAGGTTTAAAAATGCGCTGTAGAAAGAGGCTGAAACCAAACTTGTCGAGTACTTTCATCAATAGCATTATTCCCATCAGAATCAGAAACATCAGCATCAAACCCACAACTTGATCCAATGCCCAAGTTTGCAAATCGACTGGACCAGTTTCCGGATGCCACAGCAGAATGCTACTTTCCTCAAGCCAGTTGCCCCAGAGCAAAATTTGATTCAGGATCAATCCATAAAGCAATGCTCCACCGATACGAAAAATCCCCATACTTAACCAGCGTGGTCCGGCTTTGTCGGCAATTTGCAGTTCAACAGGAAGCGAATGCGCAATCAGCATCATCGACGTCAAAACCGTTACCTGACCGACCGTCAACATTTCGCTCGCAGCAAGATCTGCGAAGACAAGAATGCCCGGAAAAAATCCTGCAACCAGAGTTGCTGCCCAGACCAAACCCATGCTTCCTGGAAGTCCGACGATTCCCATCAGGGGAGCCAGCCACTGTCCGAGGATCTCGATGGCACCCATTTCTTTGAGAATCTTGACTACAATAATCATTGGAATCATGATCCGAAAAAGCGGCAAAGCAACATTAAAAGCTTCTCGAAAAAAATCCCGTGTCTTTAAAAAAAGCGAAGAAATAATCTTTGTCATGCAGGGATCACTTTTCCGGGATTCATCAAATTATGTGGATCAAAAGCCTTTTTAATCTGACGCATCAGTTCCAGGGAATCACCGTGTTCTGCTTCCATATATTTTAATTTTCCAGAACCGATTCCGTGTTCTCCGGTGCAGGTTCCTCCCATGCGTAAAGCACGTTCCACCAAGCGATCATTCAAGGGTTCATAAAGTTTCAATTCCTCTTCTTCTTTTTGCGGATCAATTAAAAAAAGCAGGTGAAAATTTCCGTCACCTACATGTCCCACTAGCGGCACTAAAAGACCGCACTCATCAATGTCCTGACGTGTTTCAAGAATACATTCAGCTAGACGTGAGATTGGCACACAAACATCAGTCGGCCAGCCTTTTGAGCCCGGTCGTAAAGCTAATGAAGCGTAATAAGCATTGTGACGTGCTTCCCAAAGTTTTTGCCGTTCCTGTTCACGAGTCTCCCATTGAAAATCACTGCCACCTTCTTCACTGGAAATTTCTTTGACCATTTCAGCTTGTTCTTTGACCCACGCTTCTGTTCCGTGAAATTCAAAAAACAAAGTAGGCTTGAGTTCATAATCAAAATTTGAGTAACTATTGATTGCGCCGACCTGCACCTCATCGAGCAACTCGATTCGTGCCACCGGAATTCCCATCTGGATTGTGGAAATGGTGGTGTTGACTGCACCTTCCAGAGTATCAAAGGCACAGACTGCGGCAGAAATTGCTTCTGGAACTCCGTAAAGACGCAGCTGAATTTCCGTAATGATACCCAAAGTTCCTTCCGAACCGACAAAGAGGCGTGTCAAATCGTATCCAGCAGCAGATTTCCTGGCACGTGTTCCTGTGCGGATGATCCGTCCATCGGCGGTAACCACCGTTAAGCCCAGCACATTTTCACGCATCGTTCCATAAAGCACCGCGTTTGTTCCGGAAGCACGGGTTGCCGTCATACCGCCCAGAGATGCGTCAGCTCCGGGATCAATCGGAAAAAAGAGTCCTGAATTCCGTAGATGCTGATTGAGCTGCTTGCGAGTTACTCCAGCCTGAACACGGCAATCCAGGTCATTTTCGTTGACTTCCAGTACCTGATTCATTTTGGAAAGGTCAAGGCAGATTCCGCCTTGTAGGGCTGCGAC
>JACNKY010000158.1 GCA_014381795.1 Pseudomonadota bacterium
GGTCAAACAGGAAAATTCAACCCGTCTGCTGCCACTCTGGAAAGTCGGTGAAGATCAAAGCATTTACTATTTTGGCAACCGCCAGCAAGATGGCCGTTTAAGCTCAATCACCTCATTTCACTGGCAGAAAAAACCCTTCCAGCTCGTAGAAAAAACCGCGATTGAGAGAGGTGAACAACAAAAAAATTCCTGGGTTTTTCATAACGTTATCAGGTATCTTTTTCAGGATGAAAGTCTGCAATTGGAGCACGTTGAGCAATGGCGTGTTGAGACAGAAAAACTTCCGACCGTACCTTTTGAGAATCCCGTTTCTCCGCATCATCAACCAATCTTTGACTTATATGAAGAAACGATTAAACTGCAAAGTGAAGGTCAGGATGTTACTCGGCATTGGGTTGAGTTTTACCAGAAAACCGCTTATCCGTTTCAAATATTTATCATGGTCTTGATTGGTCTTGGATTATCCGCATCATACAACAGACGCGGTACGGCTGCAGAGTCTCTGGCGATCAGCTTCTTATTAGGGATATTATTCTGGATGTTCAATCAAATCACCATGGCAGTTGGAAGTGCAGGTCTACTTATGCCTTTCCTGGCTGCATGGAGCGGAAATATAATTTTTCTAGCGCTGGGACTCTGGTTGTTGTCTTATAACCGTGTGTAAGTATTTTTAAATCCAAATATCATTAGGAGCCGTAAGTTCTCCGCCAGCCTCACCTGTATTAAAAACGCCTTGAGGTTCCACAACCATGATTTTGCATTCATCTTCCGCAAAAGGTTTATGCTCGACTCCTTTGGGAACAATAAACATTTCTCCTGCTGAAAGAAAAATTTTCTGACTTCGTAACTCAATCTCCATTGAACCTTCAATAACAATAAAAACTTCATCGGTATTTGGATGGTCGTGCCAAGTAAATTCACCTTGAATTTTGACAAGTTTAAATTGGTAATCATTCATTTCTGCAATGACTCGTGGAGACCAATGTTTTGAAAATTTGTTGAATTTCTCTTCCAAATTGATCGGATTGGCTAACATTTAAAAACTCCTTTGATTCGATAGTTTTTGATCTCAATTCTCTATTTGTAATGAACCACTGAAAATTTGTTAATCTATGTTAATAGAACAGGAAAAGAACGTTGTTTAGGAAGAAGATTTGGAAACAACTCTGTAGAAATTTACCTTTTTTAAAGTTCAGCAAGACTAAGCAAAAAGTGATTCTGTAAACTGTTTTGCATCAAAAGGTCTCAGATCTTCAACTTGTTCACCAATACCTATGTAACGCACAGGAATATCAAACTCATTTACTATCCCAATAACCACTCCGCCTTTGGATGTGCCATCCAATTTTGTTATAACCAATCCAGTTAAATCGGCCGCTTCAAGGAATTCCCTTGTTTGAAAAATGGCATTTTGTCCTGTGGTTGCGTCCAGTACCAGCAATACTTCATGCGGTGCGTCCGGAATTAATTTACGGATCACACGGATCATTTTCTTCAATTCTTCCATCAAATTCTTTTTGGTGTGCAAACGTCCCGCAGTATCACAAATCACCACATCATAATCCTCATCCAGACCTTTTTGTACAGTTTCGTACATCACCGCGGACGGATCGCTGCCTGGATCCTTTTGGACAATATCACAATCAGCACGCTTGCTCCATTCCTCCAGTTGATCAATTGCGGCAGCACGGAAAGTATCACCTGCGCCCATCAGTACTTTTTTTCCCTGCTGACGATATTGAGCTGCTATTTTACCAATGGTTGTAGTTTTACCAACACCATTCACGCCTACAAAGAGTAAAATCAGCGGTTTGCGTTCAGAAGTTCCTAGAACGTGATATGTTTTACTCATTATCTTTTCAATTTCCAGTTGTATTTCTTTCTGCAAAACTTGTGGATTGGTCAGTTCTTTACGTTCCACCTTTTCCGTAATTGACTCAAGAATACGTTGAGTAGTTTCAGGACCAATGTCAGAACCGATGAGTACCTCTTCCAGATCATCGAGGAGATCTTCATCAATTTCTTTTTTACCTAAAACCGCTTCGGACAAATTATTAAGAATGTGTGCTCTTGTCTTATCAACACCGTTTCTGAGTCGTTCAATGAATGAGTCGGCCTTTTCCGGCTGCTCCTCTATTTCAGCTTCTTTTTCAATTTCCCGTTCAAGAACCTGTTGATTCCGGCGTTCTTCCTCCATAGAGGCAATCTGTTCCTGAAGCCCTTTTTCTCGCTCTTCCGTCTTTGCAATTTGTACCGCCTGCTTTTCTTGCTGCAATTTTTCTTCTTGCTTGATCTGCAGTTCCAGCTCTTTGGCACGTTCTTTTTCCAGTTGCGCCAGTCGTTTCTCTTTGTCACGTCCGCTGAGTTCCTGCGGAGCTTTATTTTTCAACGAGCGTTTACGCAGCCAAAACCAGATTAAGAGACAGGTCAGTAAAATTAATGAAGCGAATCCCGCCATCATCAAAGACATTTTATCAGCTGAAATCTGCACACCGTCATTGAATAAACTGCTTAAGATTTGATTTACCGCTGCAGTTAAATTTGTATAAATTTGTTTTATATTTTCAATAAACATAGAAATTATTTTGCTTGTTGTTTTTGTTTTAGACTAAAATTTGATGATACAGTTTTCACATCAACTAAAGTACGTTCCTTTTAACACCTGTCTTCATTATGACCAATTGGTCGATAGAATCATTAAACCCTGTCCAACGTAAAATCGTCGAACACAAATCTGGACCTGCGCTTGTCATTGCCGGCGCAGGCAGTGGAAAAACACGGGTAATAACTCACCGTGTGGCTGAGCTGATTCATTCCGGCATTCCCGCTTCTTCCATCCTTTTGTTGACTTTCACCAACAAAGCAGCCAACGAAATGGCGCAAAGGGTAGGCAAGGCTCTCAAGAATTCTACTGAAGAGCAAAAGATTATTCACGGCACTTTCCACAGTGTAGGCAGCCGCTTCCTGAGACGAAACGCAAAATTGCTGAACTATAAAAATAATTTCAGCATTTTGGATTCCTCTGATTCAAGAGACCTGATAAAAGCCTCTCTTGCAGAAACAATCGGCAAACCCGGAAAATATTTTCCTAAAGCCGCTGTTCTGCAAAATATTTTTTCCCTGGCCTTCAATCGTTTCTGTACTCAACAAATGATCCTGGACTTTGCTTACCAGAAACGCAATTTCCACCTTGAGCAATTAGTGTCTGCAGATTATCCGCACTTTGCTGAACACATTGATGTTATTCTCAATGTGCTCTCTACTTACCGCCGCAAGAAAAAAAGCGGACAAGTGATGGATTTTGATGATCTGCTGGAAAACTGGCTGGAACTGCTGCTGCGGCACGGTG
>JACNKY010000140.1 GCA_014381795.1 Pseudomonadota bacterium
TTCTGAAATGCTTCTTTGTAGTAAACATTGATGTCAGGCCCCATATACTTGACCCAGATCTCTGAGAATTCTTTCATATTGGCAAAATCAGATCCAGAAACTAAATTCAGTACGTTCAAGAATTCAAATAGTTCAACAGTTGGTTGTATTTTATGGAAATCTACATTTAGATACTTTTTCGCAATGTCGTAGAACTTCCGTTCAGAAGGGAGTACCTCCTCATCAGCAAAAATTATTTCCTCTATCATCATCATGATCCCCTTTTTTGTCACCTCCTCCTCTTCCTTTAGGTTAATAAAACTTTCTATGGTAAGTTTTATTTGTCCTTTTTCATCAAGTGGTGTTAGAAGATTTTCGGAATGGGATTCATTTTGCTCAAAAGACTTACCCATGTACCTTGTTATGATGTTTTTTATATTTTGCTTGCTTGCCTCATTTGTAAGAGAGAGATGGATCAAAAACTTCAAGCAAATAACAAGATCTTTTGGGTTTTTTAAATTGATAATCATCACGTTATAGAAATTGGTTGTTTTAAGAGGATACAATATTTATAATCCGCTACTTTTATAAGTTTAACTATTGATTATTTGTATTATTTTTGTTGGAACGAACATAATATTCCATTTTTTTCCACACTAAAATATGATAGACTCAGCACTTCCTTATTTAGTTGATAAATAGAGGGAGTAACAGAAATATAAGAATTGTCTTTTTAAGTGTGGATAGGTAAATTTTTTCTATGATTGGAACTTGAGTGGAACGGAAAGAGTTTTTGAGGAAATTATTTATGAGAAACATGTCACTGTAACTGCTTATATAATGGCGGAGGGAGAGGGATTCGAACCCCCGAAGACGTTGCCGCCTTAACGGATTTCAAGTCCGTCGGTTTCAGCCACTCACCCATCCCTCCGTAATCTATTATTATCATAAATTTGCTTTAATTTCTCAAGTCTGAATTCTAAATCTGCTGAGTTATTAATACGGTTTTAAGAACTGGGTATAATTAATTCTGTTAAGAGTACTGCTTGTCAATTAATGAACGGAAGATTTTTTTTAATTGAGGGCACGCTCAAATACTTCCAGAGTTTCGGTGAGCATGTTTTGAGGATTAAAACGAATTTCCGCATCACGACGTGCACCCTGACCGAGACGTTCACAGAGCTCCGGATCTGTCAGAAATTTTCGTAATTCGTCCGTAAGAGCCTCCTGAGTTTGATCTTTTGTCAGCAGTCCATTATCTGCATGCCTGATGATTTCCGGGAGACAGCCGGTAGGGAATGCTACTACAGGCGTTCCAACAGAAAAAAATTCAACCGCGACCCTGCAGATTACTTCAGAATCTACTGAGCTTACTATACCTGCATCTGCAAATTCCATCAATGCCAGGATATCTTCACGTTCCGGAATTAGACGCACATGCGCTTCAAGTTCTAGCTTACCGATATCACTCCGGAGTGCCTGCATTTCGGCTTCATATTCGGATGTATCACGATATGGAATAAGCAGTACCAGATCAGTAAATTCCAGCAACAGCTGACTCAAACTACGAAGCACTATCCGCTGTCCTTTGACCGGACGAATACGTCCCACAACTGCAAGCACTTTGGCTTTTGTGGAAATCTGAAATTCAGTCCGAAAATCTTTTTGCGGCAGCAGAGGAAGTTCCGGACAACTGACAGGATAATAAATTGTTTTCTGCTTTTCTGTCAAAATATTTACTTGGCTTAGTAAGCGTTCCGAAACTATTTTGCCTGCTGTAATATGGAATTCCGTCCAGTCTGAGTACATTTTTCGATTCAGCCAATGTTGATGCAAAAGCTTAGTTGTTCCACGTGTTCGTATTACTGGAAGACGATTTTCTGGAACAAGCGAACGTACAGTATGGGCCGCAAAAATAAATAAAGGGAAACCTTCAGAACGGTGAGGATTTATTAGTTCAATGCGTTCTTCTAGCAAAAAATTCTTCAGCTTTTGGTAAGCCCTAAAAAGCTGGAAAGGATTGTTACTGTTGAGGTCAATGTGGGTTACCAGACGTAATCCGCGTTCCTTCAGTTTTTGTTCATTAAGTGAGCCCGGACGTGTCAGCACAAAGACGGAATGCCCGGCATCCTGAAGCAGCTTTGCGATTGAAGAGGCATAGGCAGCCTCAGCGTTCCACCAGTGGACGTTGCTGCCGATAAGTATCTTCATTAAAAGTTTGCGTTTCCTGGAACACGCGGAAACGGGATAACGTCACGAATATTTTTCATGCCTGACACAAACTGCACCAGACGCTCAAATCCTAGGCCAAATCCGGAGTGTGGAACCGAACCGAAGCGTCGTAAATCAAGATACCAATCGTAGGTTTCACTCGGAAGTTTGTGTTCTTTCATTTTTCTAGTAAGAGTTTCCAGAGAATCTTCACGCTGCGAACCACCAATTATTTCTCCAAGTCGCGGGAAAAGTACATCCATCGCTGCGACTGTCTTTCCATCAGCATTCTGCTTCATGTAAAATGCTTTAATATCCGCAGGATAGTCAATCAAATTTATCGGTTTTTTAACATGTTTTTCTGTTAAAAAACGTTCATGCTCTGACTGCAGATCAACTCCCCATTTTACTGGAAACTCAAATGTTTCTCCGGATTTTTGTAAAATATCAACAGCTTCAGTGTAAGTTAGGGTTTCAAATTGAGTTTGGTGAATATGATACAAAGTTTCTAACAACTGCGGTTCATACATTTTTTGCAAAAATTCGAGCTCTTCCTCGTGCCGTTCCAGACAGACACCAATCACATATTTGAGAAACTCCTCCGTCAACACGAGCATCCCCTGCAAATCTGTAAATGCCATTTCCGGTTCAATCATCCAAAATTCAGCAAGGTGACGAGAAGTGTTGGAATTTTCTGCACGGAAGGTTGGACCAAATGTATAAACATCACTGAAGGCCAACGCAAAGACTTCTGCACCTAACTGCCCGGAAACTGTCAGACTTACATCTGTACCAAAAAAATCTTTACTGTAATCAACTTTCCCCTCAGAATTTCGTGGTAAATTTTCCAGATCAAGTGCTGTGACGTG
This sequence comes from Pseudomonadota bacterium, assembly GCA_014381795.1. GTDB lineage: Bacteria > SAR324 > SAR324 > SAR324 > NAC60-12 > Arctic96AD-7. Next base: position 3,060 of record JACNKY010000140.1, read on the forward strand.
AAACATTTCACCTGCGCCTTCCGCATCATTTGCAGTGATGATCGGCGTCTGTACATAGAGAAAATCACGTTCCTGGAAAAAACTGTGGATCGCCCACGAGAGTGTGTTTCGCAGACGAAAGACTGCCCCGAGAGTGTTTGTTCGCGGACGCAAATGTGCAATATCACGCAGAAATTCGAGAGTGTGTCCCTTCTTTTGAAGCGGATATAAATCTCCTGATGAAGCACCGATAACTCGAACTTCTTCCGCGTGAATTTCAAACGTCTTTCCC
>JACNKY010000241.1 GCA_014381795.1 Pseudomonadota bacterium
CCTTCCTCGGAGGCCTTCCAGCAGAGTACCAGTTCGAGGGCTTCCTTGAGACGGTAGAAAATAGAGACGGTTTGTTGTCCAACCAAATGCGGTAAATTCAGAAAATCAAAAGACTCCTGCCGTATTAATCCTGGAAACAGCAGCACCTGAATATCTTCAATTAACGCGATTATATTTTCTTTGGCCGGTAAATCAATGGTGCCGATGTGCTCTATCTCCGGATGTTCACGATAAGAAACCATCAGTGCGTCAATTGTATTCTGTAGTCTTTTTCCTTTATCAGTTGACATCGTTTATTTACGGGTTTGATTATAATCTTCCGGAATTGTCAATCAAGAAAATTTTGTTCCGGGATTGAGTTGAGTTAAACTAACTGCTATGCTGTGAATGCTGTCTCTCAAACAAACTCTGGTTTTTAATGCAAACTTATAAAAAAGAATTTGCCGAATTTCTGGTCCGTGCGGATGCTCTTCAGTTTGGGGAGTTCACTCTCAAAAGCGGTCGCAGCTCACCGTATTTTTTTAACTCTTCAAAATTCAACAACGGTCCACTGATTGAAGAGCTTGGTTCATACTATGCCGCGGCAATTGAGGAAAATGCTCCAAACTGTAATTTGATCTACGGCCCGGCCTACAAGGGAATCCCGCTCTGCCTTACCACGGCAATTGCTTTATCCGCTAGACTTAAGCAGGATATCGGATATTTCTTTAATCGAAAAGAGAAAAAGACACACGGGGATCAGGGAACTCTCGTTGGTCAGTTTCCGCTTGCACGGGATTGCGTGGTCATGGTTGACGATGTAATCACCGATGGTCTTACAAAAATTGAGTCAGTTGCCCTGATTCGTGAACTCTGCAAAATTGAATTCTCCGGTGTTCTTGTCGCTTTGGACCGGATGGAAAAAAATTCACAGGCTAATGACGCGATCACTGAATTTCAGCAAAAAACCGGTGTTCCTGTCTGGTCAATCATCACTATCCGCGAAACCTGCGACTACTTGAAAAATCGGGAAATAGACGGTTCAGTTGTGCTGGATGTGTCTACTTTCCTGAAAATAGAAAATTATCTCGCTGAACACAGCGTCCGCTCTTAGGCACATTTTATAAAAACAAAAGCCGTTTTAGGCGAAATATTTTGTGCTGAACTAGCGTTATTGATTTGTAAAAGGTTGAATAGTTAACTTCCTTCTTCGTCAAACATTATATCTCTTGTAACACAATCATGCAAAAAGCGCAAGAATCTGAACGCAGCATTCACAGGGCACAAGTGTCGTGGGAACAGTCTGGAGAGGATTTGGAAATGGCGAAATCCTTTATTAAAACCAATCCGGATACTAGTTGCCTGCTGAGTAATCAGGCTGCGATCAATGCCTTCAGTTCAATTTTATTGGCCCTTGGTCATTTTCAGCTTCCGGCATACTCTTCAACGGAAATGCTCAATCTCTGTAGTTCAGTCGCTCCGGAAGTTGAAATTACACGAGCGTATTGTGATGTGCTCGACAGTGCGCTGAGCCGTGACTTACTGGGACACACTCGTCCAAAAAACATTCAGTTCACACCCGCATTCGCAAAAACGTCATACGAAGCTAGCAGCAAAATTCATAAAATAGTCAAAGCCTACTGGCTGGAAAACAAAGAGCGTTTTTTTGCTCCGTGAACTTTTATGTTGAATAAAATCAGGCAGGGTCTTACAGGCCATCATCCGCTAAAAAATCCACAAATCCAAAAACGTGCCTCTGTGCTTATTCCTTTGCTGGAAGCTGAGGGTGAGCTTTTTGTGATGCTCACTCAGCGTTCAGAGAAGCTACGTTCTCATGCTGGGCAAGTTTCGTTTCCGGGTGGAAAGCAGGATCCACATGACGCGAATTCACTAGAAACCGCATTCCGGGAAACTAACGAAGAAATAGGTCTGCCTCAGGAAAAAATCGAAATAATTGGCCAACTGGATCAAATACTTTCACTTCATAATTATCTGGTTACACCTTTTGTGGGGCTCATTCCAAATGATTTTGTCCCTGTGCCAAATCAAGATGAAATTGAAGCAGTTTTTAAGGTGCCGCTCTCTTTTTTCATGAACAGTGAGCAGCACTGGACTGAGGAATTTAAAATCCCGATTGGGACCATACTCGCGCATCATTTTGAGTTTGAAGGTTTTGATATATGGGGCTTGACCGCAAAATTGATTCTGCGACTGCTGGAAATCGGTTTGGGACATGTACCGGACTTTCCGGTGCATCATCCGGACTCACCAACCTGGATGGAAAGAACGCTTGATTATTCAGGAGAAGAACTACCTTTTGATTCAAAAGCGCTCAGACATTTTGAACAGAGGAAGGTACATCGATAAGAGAAATCCAAGTACACCAAAAGCAATCAGGATCATCAAAACCGGCTCAATCAGCGTGTTAGCCCAGGCCATTATTTTTTTCAGCGATTCCTGATTCTGCCTGCCGATACGCGCAAAACTTGAGGAAAGGTGACCACTGGATTCACCGAGTGCGATCATTTTGACAAACATTGGTGAAAAAAGTGGGACCATGGAATATGCTTCCCGCAGAGACTTTCCGGCATCAACTGCTTTTCGTACGGGTGCAATCCGCTTACTCAACAGCCCCGGCAGCATCTCTTCTGCCAGCGTCAGCGCCTCCTGTAGGTGAACGCCTGTGCTGAGCATGATTTCCATGCCTCTGCTGTAAAATAGCATGCGCACACTTACCCGCAAACGCTTTCCTCCTGGAATCAGATTCAGAAGCCACGAAAATCCCAGTATTCTGTAAATAGCAACAAGCAGAGTTCCGCAAATCAGCGTTCCTATAATCCAGCTTTCTGGATGAATACGCAGCGAATCGCTTAAATTTAGCAGCACTCGTGTCAGCCAAAACAACTCATCACCGAGCCCGATGTACATCCTTTTAAATAGAGGTACCATGAAAATAATCGAGCCCAGCGACAAAACTATGAAAATACTGAAAACCACCAGAGGATAGTTTAGTAAACGTTTTTGCTCCTGAATTATCGATTGTTGAAACTGGTAAAATTCCAGCAGCATTCCGAGAACTTCTGGCAGTCTTCCGGAACTTTCCGCAACTTCAATCATTTTTCCGACAAGTTTTGGAAAGGCGCGGTATCGCTGCAGGGCGCTGCTTAATGAAATTCCGTTCCGTAAATCTTCACGTATTCGGCAAAGCAGGAAACTCAAAACACGATTTTTTTGCTCATGTACAGCAAACCCCAAAGCATCATCCAGCTCAACTCCGGATTTCAGCAGACGGTGCAACTGCAGTAAAAATTCTGTAACTTCATTATTGTTTAAAACTTTGTGAAGACGTGAACGTTCAATTTTCCAGAAGCGCAACCTGAAAAATCCACAACTCAGCAGATTCTCATTGGCTACTGACAAAGTTTCTGAATCCAGCGCACCTTCATGCTGAACTCCATTCGTATCCGTTCCTTCCCAGTAATAGTGCTTCACGATTCACCTGTTTATAATTGAAACTCTGAGAATACATTCGGGCAAGAATTCCCCCATACAATTTCGAATCCTGATTGGAGGATCATCATCCGTAGGGGCACAGCGAGACGCGTCCCTACAATTACGTATACACCTGAAAAATCAGGCTGACAAGCAAAAAGTGGTGCTTTCGAAAAATGTTGGCACTACTGAAATACTACTGAAATACTACTGAAAGGCTGCTGAAAGGCTGTGTTGATTCTCTCAGCCAACTCTATACATTCATTAAAAAACAAGGCCTAAAGGTTGCATATACGTAGAGCGCTGGTTGTCCAGAAGTAGAGTTTAATTTCAGGCTGTTAAGCTAAAAATTCGACTAAAAAAAGTGTAGTAGTATTGGCTACTCAACTGAATTAGTTTAACGGTGTTCTTGACTTTTAAACTAACTTGTAAAATAAAAGTATTTTATGAAGATGAAAATCAGCATGTTCTGCCTGTCATTTCTTTTTTGCGGAGGCCTTGTTTTTGCGGGTGATTCCACGTCCAACAGAGATGACCAAACAGTAAGGTTAGGACAAAAATCCGGAAAACATTTAATGTACTTTATATCAACTCCTTCAGTGCTGGAGTTTCCTGGCGCAAACTGGACATTGGGGTTGACGTCTGGTTCAGGAAGATATAATTATTCCTACACGGACTATAATTCTACTTCCGGTGAGTATTCCACAAAAACTCAAAGCATAAACTTCAGCACACAGGAAGTTACTGCGAGATTCTATCTTGGTAATTCATTCAATATCCCTTTGGGTTACGCGAATTATAAAATCTCATATCCGGATTGGGTTTATACCGGTGTGACCTATGACATAGAATATTCGATTACCCAGTTGAATTATGGAATCGGCAATGAATGGACCTTTGATTGGGGGGCATACCTGGGAATGGACTGGTATCAAGGTGGAAGTAAACTGAGTGATGAAACAAAGGTTACGCTTAAGTCAGGTACAGAAACTTCTACAACACTTCAGAAGGCAACCACAACATCGACAGATATTAAAGCATTTGCCGGAGAACTTGTATTGACTTTCGGATTTGGTTTCTGAGCAAGGCAATTTATTTCAGCTTTTAAAATACTGAAAGCCCTTTAAACTTATCCTTTATTTCCCGGAAGCATCTTTTCCCCCTGATGTTGTAGGGGCTTCTCTGCAAATGTCTGCACGATTTAAAATTTTTCCATAATTTTATCTGACCATTCCGCAGGATATTCAGCATTAAGGGCTTCATCCAGAACGTTGTCACTTAGGGCCTTGTTCTCAAGCGGATGCAGGATATGTGCGCCATGTGGCAAGCCTACCTCCTGCGAAACTTCCATCGCACGGTTGGTCATGCTGAACTTGACCCATTTACCCGCAAACCATTCCAGTACTACTTCTCCAAAAATCAGCTGAATTTGTTGAATATTATCTTCATCATCAATCCAGAAGAATCCGTGAGCATCCGCTCTATTTTCACAGCATAAAGTATGCTTTTTTAGACCATTCACCACTTCCTCTGATTTTTTGGAAATGATTAGATAAAATTGACAATGCCTCATAAATCAGTCCTCTGTGTCTTGTCTTTTCCAGTTGTTTCGCTGATTATATTGATATAACTTTAAGCGCATTATAAAAACAGCATAGAGTCTGTTTTGAATGAAGGTGAACCATAAAATCTATTTTAACAGCCATGAGCCTCATACGAGTATTAATCAACGGGTCCAAAGGCCGAATGGGTCAGGAGTCCATCAAGGCCGTCAGGGCGGATGCTGAACTGGATTTAGTCGCGCAAACTGATTTGAGTGATAATTTAGCTCAAATCATTGAGCAATCCAAGGCCCAGGTCGTGCTTGACTTCACAACTGCCGCGGTTGCCATGGAAGTGTCTGCCAGTATCATTCTGTCCGGTGCTCGTCCTGTAATCGGCACCAGCGGCTTACTTCCGGAACAAGTTGCTGAACTTAAACAACTTTGTAAACAACAAAACATCGGTGGTGTTATTGCGCCTAATTTTGCGATTGGGGCAGTTCTGATGATGAAATATTCTCAGGATGCTGCCAGGTATTTTCCGCAGGCAGAAGTTATTGAGCTGCATCACAATGGCAAACTGGATGCGCCTTCCGGAACCGCAATCAAGACTGCAAATTTAATTGGAGAAGCACGTGATTCAGTCCCAGAAACGATTACAGAAAAAGAAATTATTCCAGGAGCACGCGGTGCCAATGCGGAAGGAATCCGGATCCATTCTATACGTCTTCCCGGGCTGGTTGCACATCAGGAAGTGCTTTTCGGCGGACAAAGCCAAACGCTGACCATCCGGCACGATTCAACCCATCGTGACTCTTTCATGCCCGGTGTTTGCCTCGCCTGCAAAAAAGTCATGGAACTGAACGAACTTGTTTACGGACTGGAATATCTGCTTTAAAATAAATTTTAACTTAAAAAATTTATTCACCTGCTGTATGTTTCTCACCACGTGGGTGATGTTCATGGTAAACCTTAAAAAAATCAGGACGGTTTACATGTGCATACTGCAGTGTCGCATCCAGACTGACGTAGCCGAATAATTGCTTAATATCCGTCAAATCAATCCCGTTCTGCAGCAGGTGCACCGCAAATGAGTGACGTAATATTCTCGGATTGATACGGCTGGTGATGCCCGCGCGGAGTGCATGTTTTTTGATCATTGACCAAAATCCTACCCTGCTCATCCTTGTACCGTTGCGTCCGGGAAACAAACATGAATCTTCCGGATGCAGTAAACGTCCGGCTCTTGCCTGATCAAGATAAGGCCGTAGTACTTCAACCGCGGTGGAAGTAATCGGTACCATGCGTTCACGTTTGGAACGTACTTTCAAAAATTCTAAATCCAGAAACAAATCTTCTACATCCAGTCCGAGCAGTTCATTTACTTTTAGTCCACTTGAATAAAGCAGTTCCAGCATTGCCCTGTCACGCAATCCAAGATAATGATCGAGCGAAGGTGCTTCAAGTAGTTTTACAACCTCTTCTGTTGACAAAATTTCTGGTGCGTCTGGAATGATTTCCGGAAAACGAATATGATGTGCCGGACTGGTTTTGATCAAACCGCTCAATTCAAGGTGATCAAGAAAGAGTCGCAGTGAGGAAATGTGTCTCGCTAAAGTTCTTGGTTTGTATGATTCACGCAGGAAGGCGAGGTAAATTTCTATATCATCGGGGCTAAGTTTACGGATCAGGGCCAGCAGCTTTTGACTGTCCGTGTCCTCCTCATCAAGCTCCAGCCACTTTAAGAATTTACGCAGATCAAGACGGTGACTCTGGATACTGTTTGTAGAATATTTTTTACTGTGAAGTGAGTCTAAAAACTCTGAAACCAGCGGCTGCATAAGGTTCAACTGGTCTAGGGGGAAGAGGAAAATTTGTTTTGAAAAATATGTCTGCTGTCGAAAAGCAGCAGGCCCGCGATGCCGTGTGTAAAAGATAAGCTTTTGTTTCCTAGGCCACACAAGGTGGAGTAATGTGATAGAAGGTTCAGGCTTCCTGCTCAAAGGCAGGCATGCTCACCCCCTCCAGGGACTAACTCCTTTCTGAAAAAATCAGGAAGCAAAAGTTTCACATCACGTACACCGTAGACTTTAATGCTCTGTATTAACAATAACCAGCTATCTGTGAATAATCAAGGATGATGCAAGAAAAAAACAAATTGCAGGTGAAATTTACGTTTCGGTTTATTTGAGTCTTGTTACAAGCAAGCTATCAATTTATTTTTCTGTTAAAACCTCATCCAGTTTGTAGCATAAATTATCCAGATCGTCTTCAATACCTTCATACTTTGAGACTTTATTTTTTAAGGTAAGAAGTTTGTCTGCTAAGTTTAATGCAACCAGCAAAGCAACGTTTGTTGGACCAAATGCGTCAGTGTGTTCTGTGACTTCCGCGATCTGTTGGTCCAGCAATTTTTCCACTTCACGTACGTGTTCTTCCCCATAAGGACTGGAAATTGAGAAACGGTTACCGCTGATATTTATCTGGTATTGCCTACTGTCGTTCTCCTCCACAATAACCCCTTTTCTGCAAACGATGTGTTTGTAATCCGCAGCATAACGGATCACACAATTTATTTTTAAATGAGCCACATCCAGAGAAGCTGATGCGAAATACAGCAGGATGTGATAAAGTAACTATTGCTCTGAATTATAGGACAATTTTCTACAGATTCTATTTGAGAAAGCAATCCTATTTATTTGTCAGTAATGAAAGTAACACGTTTAGTTTAAAAAGTTAATCATGAAATCCTCCCATTTAACTAAATTAAATACTGAATCCCGTCAGGAATATGGGGCATTGCTGCTGTTGGATCAACTTATGCGCTACGAACTGCCCAGGCAGGAAAAAGATAAATTGCAGGAAACAGTCGTTCAACTGGAAGAAGAAGTTGCAGAACTTAAAAAAGGTTTTTTTCATTCAGATGAACAGGATCAAGAACTAAATTATGAAAAAGATGAACTGAGTGAAGCACGGGAAGCGTTGGCAGAAGTTGAAAAAGAAATGGTGGAAAATGAACATTGCCGACTCAATCTCGCGCTGATAGAAACGGATGATCAAGGCCTTGAACCGCTGCTGAAGTTCATGGAAGAACGCGGAACACTGACTGTGAGTGAAGAAAATTATTATCTGCCGACCGCAAAAGGAGAAGATGTTTATCAGCATTTAGTGGAACAGCTCAAAGCGTATGTTGTGCATTTTGACGTCTTTGCTTATGTTGATCTGGAAGAAGGAGGATTCGGGGATCCTAAAACGGATTTGCTGGAAGGGGATCAATGGTCGGATTTGCGTGTGGCGGTTGCAGAATATAAAGGTATTGATCCATACAGTGTAGTATTTTTGGCATTAATGAGCGCGGATAAATTTTATGAAAATCCGGACTGGAAATTTGATTTAAGCCTGGGAACGCTTTTTGATGAAATGGAGCAGATAGTACAGGATCAGCTCTGTGTAGAAGATTTAAGTTACAAAGACGAAGAGGAGCAAGTTTCCGGAGATGATGTAATCCGGGATATTATTGAACAGGGTAACTTACTGGCAAAAGAAAGACGCCGGGAGGAACAGGAAACTGAAGATAAAGAACAAACAGAGGCAACACCGGATGAGCAGATCATCACACAAACCTATTACTGTTAATACAAAAACACGCATCAAGTACGAGATCATAGAAGCTCCGGAACTGTTGGGTAAAAGCTGGGAAACACCTGATATTAACTGGTATCCTGGACACATGCTTAAGGCCAAAAAGGAACTGGCCAAACAGCTCAAGCGGGTTGATGTGGTACTGGAAATGCGCGATGCGAGGATTCCCGTTTCTTCAGTAAATCATGATTTTGAGGAAATGCTGCAGCAAAAAAATCGCATCCTGCTTTTCAATAAAAGCGGTTTGGCGGATCAGCAAATAACGAGCGAATGGACTGCAATTTTCAATAAAGCAGACATCCCGTTCCTGTTTATAGACGCTTTAAATCAGCGTGAAATAAATAAAATATTACCGCTATGCCGTAAAATGATGGAGGAAAAGTGGTCTACTTTCCGTAAACGCGGTATCCGTCATCCATCACTAAAACTGCTGATAACAGGTATTCCGAATGTAGGCAAGTCCAGTTTGATCAACCGGCTTTCAAGACGAAAAGCTGCAGAAATAGGACCGACACCGGGAGTTACGAAACACCAGGATTGGATCAAGTTAGGCAAGGATGTGGAACTGCTGGATACTCCGGGAATTCTCTGGCCGAAAATTGAGAACCATGAAGCAGGTATGCGCTTGGCGATTACCGGTGCGATCAAAGACTCAATTGTCGGAACATCACTGCTGAGTGATTATTTGCTGACTGTTCTGAAACAGAAAGAACCGGAACAGTTGCAGCAATTATACAAGCTTGCTCCGGAAGATATTGATTTGCTTCCAGGTGATTTGCTAGAGAAAATCGCGGAAAAACGCGGTTGCCTGAAAGGCGGTGGAGCCATTGATCACCCGCGTGCAGAAAGTATGCTGCTGCGTGAATTCAGAGCAGGAAAACTGGGTCGCTTAAGTTTTGACCTTCCAGAAACAACTGAGTAATATTCATAAAAAAAGAGTTGAATCAACCTTTTGGCGCTCTTGCTGTATGACGTCCAGTTGCCGAAAGCATGACTTTCCGTAAACGGATATTTTCTGGAGTTACTTCAACAATCTCACCCTCACGAATGAATTCAATCGCCCTCTCTAAAGTCATCGGAATAATCGGTGTCAGGACTGTGTTTTCATCTTTGCCTGAAGCACGGTGATTTGTCAGTTTCTTCTCTTTGCACGGATTGACGTTCAGGTCTGAATCCCGATTATGCTCTCCAAGTATCATTCCTTCATACACACGTTCACCGGCGGTTATGAACAAAATACCTCTTGGTTCTAAATTGAAAAGCGCATAAGGTATACTTTTTCCTTGACGGTCTGAAACTATTGAACCGGTAAATCGTATCGGAAAATCACCACGGTACGGTTCATATCCGGAAAGATAAGAATTCAGAATTCCAGTACCGCGTGTGTCAGTTAAAAATTCGTTGCGGTAACCGATTAATCCGCGTGATGGAATATTAAATTGGACTTGAACGCGTCCAGCTCCGTGATTTACCAGATTGATCATGCGACCCTTGCGTTGGGATAGTTTTTCCGAAACAATGCCCAGGAAACCTTCCTCACAGTCCACATAAACATGTTCGATCGGTTCTAAACGCTCCCCGTTCTCTTCTTTATAAATCACTTCCGGACGACCAACTGCGAGCTCAAAACCTTCACGCCGCATTGTTTCGATCAGTACTGCCATCTGCAGTTCCCCCCGACCTTTTACCAGGAAACGGTCTGCGTCCAGTGTATCTTCAAACTGCAGAGAAACATTAGACAGTGTTTCTTTGTAGAGACGCTCCTTGATTTTATTCGGCTGAACCAGCTTGCCTTCCTGTCCGGCGAAAGGAGAAGTGTTGGTGTAGAAAAACATCGCGATGGTGGGTTCATCAACCGAGATCCTCTTCAATGCTTTGGGTCGTTCTTTGAGACAGATAGTGTCGCCGATACGGACGTTATCAATTCCTGCCAGAATCATGATTTCACCGGGTTCAATTTGTTCTGCTTCTGTCATGGTAAAACCCTCATAAACCTGGACTTTACTGGCACGCAAAGCAATCTCCTCACCACCTTCATTGATGCAGACCAACTGCTCATTTTTTTTAACAGTACCATTGGCAACACGTCCGATAGCCAGTTTTCCCAAATAGTCAGAAAAATCTAAATCCGCCACCAGCATTTGAAAAGGTTCTTCTTCTGAATGTCTAGGTGCAGGTAGTTCTGTCAAAATTGTGTCAAAGAGCGGAGACAAGTTCTGGGACTCATCTTCCAGTTCATTCTTGGCGATTCCATCTCTGCCGATTGCATAGAGCACCGGAAATTCCAACTGCTCTTCTGTTGCATCAAGGTCGATGAAAAGGTCATAGATTTCATCCAAAACTTCCGCGACTCGGGAATCCTGACGATCAATCTTATTAATCACCACTACCACTTTTTTCTGGCCTTCAAGTGCTTTTTTCAACACAAAACGTGTTTGAGGCAATGGGCCTTCAGAAGAATCGACGAGCAAAATTGCACCGTCAACCATCATTAAAGCACGTTCCACTTCTCCGCCAAAATCAGCGTGACCTGGAGTATCAAGGATATTAATTTTAGTTTCCTTCCAGGTTACAGAGCAGTTTTTTGCCGCAATCGTAATTCCACGTTCACGCTCCAGATCCATACTGTCCATGATGCGTTCATCTACAGACTGATTATCACGGAAGAGTCCGCTTTGGCGGAACATTTGATCAACGAGAGTTGTTTTTCCATGATCAACATGAGCAATAATGGCGATATTACGGATTCGGTTATTTATTTTTGTGTTTTCCATTTTGAAAATATTTTAATGTTTTTGGTTATTTGATTGATTGGTGTTTGGTTTTCATCTCAACTTAGCCAGCGTTCAACTTCAAACTCCAGCGTTCTATGAATTTGATCTGCGCGCAGCAGCCTTATTTCCAAGCGTTGTCCTGCCTGGAGTGTTCGGTTTTTACGGCGTCCCTGCAGACTGAGACGTATATCATCATAAACGTAATTATCGTCAGGCATCGATTCAAGCGGTAAAAACCATTCGAGACCATGTGGTTCGAGGTTCACTCTAAATCCGTGATTATCAACAGAAGTCACCACTGCCTGAAAAGTTTGTCCGGCATGCGGTGCCAGAAAATCGACTTTCATCAAAGCAATACTTTGACGTTCCGCTTTTTCCGCCCGACGTTCCTGTTGCGAACACTGTTCCGCCATTTCACTGTTTACAAACGGCAGCCGCTCGTTTTCTGACTTCACACCTTGATCGAGGTGAAGTTTTGCCTTAAGCGCACGATGCACCACCAAATCCGGATATCTGCGGATCGGTGAAGTGAAATGCGCGTAATATTCTGCGGCTAAGCCAAAATGACCTTTGTTTGTTGTTTGGTAAACCGCTAAGGCCATTGAGCGTAAGAGCAAAACCTGAAGTTGTTCAAAATGCGGTAATTCCTGAATTTGCTCGATTACCTCATTAAACTTTTTTGGATTCGCCAGCGTACTCAGTGAAGTCTTAACTCCAAAGCGGAAAAACGTCTGCTGCAGTTTCTGCAATTTTCGCATGTCCGGACGATCATGCACACGATAAAGTGCAGGCATTCTGTTTTTAACGCAGTGCCGCGCTACCGTTTCGTTTGCTTCAAGCATGAACTGTTCAATCAGTTTCATTGCACTGGACTGATAACTACGCCCAATTCCTGTCAGTTGCTGATCTGAGTCAAACTCAAAAACTTCTTCAGCAAAACTGAACTGCACTGCACCGCGCTGAATTCTTTTACGTTCAAGAATTTTTGCAAGTTTGTGCATTTTACGGATATTCGCTTGCAGTTCCGGAGAACTAATTGAGGAAGTTCTGCCGTCCAGTAAATCTGCGACATCTTCATAAATCAAACGAGCGCGACTGCGAATTATGCTTTCCGAAAGTGCGTAGCCGATTACTTCTCCGCTGGAATCAATCCGCATTTCACAGGTTAAGGTCAAGCGGTTTACATTCGGACGCAAGCTGCATAAATTGTTGGAAAGTTCTTCCGGCAGCATCGGCACAGCGTGTGTCGGAAAATAGACACTTGTGCCGCGGATAAGCGCTTCCTGATCCACAGGATCTTCCGGACGTACGTAATGCGCTACATCTGCAATTGCAACAAAAAGTCGGAAACCTCCAGACTTGTCACTGGCCGGAATTACGCAAACCGCATCATCAAAGTCACGCGCGGTTTTTCCGTCAATTGTGACAAAATCTAAATCGCGTAAATCCCTGCGACCCGAAGAAGAGTCGAAGCGTACCTGCGGTGAAAACTTTTTCACATGTTCGAGAGCCTCTTGCGGATATTCTGTACGGATCAGGTTTTCATTGAGTATCAGTTGAAAACCCAATTCGTGATCGCTGGTATTTTCCAGTGCACGTAAAACACGTCCGCTTGGCGCAGGAGATGATTTTTTAGCATGTTTGTTTTCTTCCAGCAATTCAACTTCCACCAGCGTGCCGGTTTCCAGTTCCGGAAGATCATCTTCTTCCGCAATCCAGAGGAACGGCAAACCGGAATTACGGTGCACAGGCACGGCTACTGTTTCACGCTTTGTTCTTTTTAAACGAGCCAATATTTCACTGGAGGCACGCTCAAGTACATTGACAATTTCACCTTTGCTTTTTCCGCGAAATCCGCGGCTGCGGAAAATTTCAATTTCGACCAGGTCACCTTCCATCGCATAACCCTGTTCGTTCTCGCCGATAAAAACGTCCGAACGTGCTCCGCCGATTGCAACAAAACCGAAACCCTTTTGGTTGCGGGTGAAATAACCTTTTTCTGTTTTTCCGGAACCGCTTTTTGACCGGCTTTTAGTACGAGGTTTCCAGACGGACTCTGTTTGAACTGGTTCTCTATTTTCTGCTTTTGCTGCTGTAGTTTCTTTTCTTTTTTCTTTTGAAACTGCGTGTTTGGGTTTTTCCTGAGCTTTCAAATAACGTGTGCCCTGTTTAGAAATTTTCCCTGCTTTGATCAGTTTCAGCAATTCGGCTTTTAGTTTTGCGGTTGCAGTTTTATTCAGTCCCAATGCACCGCGTATTTGTTTAGTGGACAATGAATCTCCGTGGTTTTCTAACAAACGGAGAATTTGTTTTTTATGTGTTTTCATTTTATTAGTTGTTCTTCTTTACGCAGCTTGACCAGATGTGCTTCAATATTCTGCAGCGCCAACAAATGCAGGCGCGGATCAAGTCCTTCGTAAAGCTGTTCCAGAATTTCCTGTTTGGATTTTCCGGAATTTGATAATTTTAATATTTGTGATTCGCGTTCGCGACGATGTTTTAGTGTTTCAATCAACCGGTGAGTAGTACGCATCGGAATTCCGTGTGAGGGAATTATTACTTCCGGATTGAGTGCAATTACTTTTTCGAGTGTTTTAAAATAGGTTGCCATGTCACCTTCCGGAGAAGGGATCACGACTGTGCCGATGCCCTGAATGAGGTCACCTACGATGAACCAACTCAGCGTGTCAGGTGCTAAACCGAGATGTCCTGCATCATGTCCGGGGATTTCATAAACCCTTACTGCAGAACCGTGCCAGCGTGTAACTTCTTCGTTTTCAACCACATTACGTAATTCAACCTGCTCAAAATAATCATCACCGTTTTTAAGAGTCAAGCGCTGTTGAGTGTCCTCACTGAGAATGATGGGCAGCTTTAGTTGACGTGCCAGCTGATTCGAAAATTGATGATGATCAGGATGATGATGCGTGAGAAAAATCGCATCAAGTTTCTTGTGGTCAATTGTGTTGAGCAAACGTTGATATTCCTCCGCGGAATTTGGTGAAGGATCAACCAGTAATTTAGGTGCATCCGCATCTCCTAACAGAAAAGCATTGGTCCTGCTGGCAGGTGGAAGTGTCGCGGATCTGACTGCATACTGCGGAACTCCTTCCAGCATTTCCAGACACGGAACGGTTTTATTCTCTGCAAAATTTTGTGACAGATCACCAAATGCATTTGCTTGATGATTTTTTTGTAAACCCTCTAAAACCCAACGTGTAGGCGGTACCATCAAACTTTTTCCTGTCTTGAAAGTTTCAAGTAACTCCTTGGGAGTTTTCCAGAAACTATCAGCGAATTCACCTGAGTCGACTTTAAAATTGATGCGTCTGCTCAAGTCAACGCGGTAAAACCATGTCCTGAAACGTACCGGTGCAAAGGGTGGAGCTAATGCTTCCGCAAGTTCACTGACAGACAGCACCTCTCCTTTTTTAACACCTTCCTCAAGATCGTAGCCTAACTCTTCCATTATTTCGCGTTGCAAAGCACGCATACGCAGAGCATTGTGCTCACAGAGAAATTCAGTTTCAAATGCAGTTGAAGATTCATCCGCATCAATTTTACCTCCAGGAAAAGCATGGTATCCTGGAAAAGCAAGCAGATACGGCTGACGCTGAACTGCAAAAATCTGCTGCTCATGTATGAAAATTACTGAGACAGACTCAAGAGGTGGAGGATTATTCATCAGGAAATATTATTGGACATGTTTTTGATCGCGCACTCAATTTTTTGCTGTCCGTGTTTTAAATCTTCTGCCGAAACAGAACAGACACGGATGAGATGTGGAGCATATTTTTCGATAAAGATGAAAAAAAAGTCAGGAACTTTTGTCGTCAGTTGAGTTACCGCGCGTACATACCAGCTTGCTTGCACTGCATAATAATCCTGAATTGGTTTCTGTATACCGGCTTTAGCGATATTGTTAGTAAATTTCAGATCAACAATTATTGCAGAATCAGCATCAAACCAGTCCAGCCGCGCTTTGCAGTCCAGAGCAAATTCCGAATCCTGCCAAAACAGTGAAACTTCGGCTGAACCATTTTTCCAGAGTTTTTGAATTTGCGGATGTATTTCAAAAACCTTGCGGATATTTTCTAATCTTTCCCACTCACCGGTTCTCAGCAATATTTTTCCCGGATGCTGTTCTTCATATTCCGCCCAACGCTTTTTACCTGTTTTTCCACGCTGATTCAAACCCTCCGGAGCACGCACATAGAGTTCCGGAAACATTTCCGGTTCCAGCAGCAGGCAATGTCCTGCACTTCCAAACTGCAGTGCCTGATAATTTTTGTAAGCAGTTTTTTTTTGCGTAGCTGAAAACCACTGCTTGAGGGTAGACTGATTAAGACCGGACTGTTGTCGATACTCCTCAAAAGGGAGGTTTTGAACAATTCCGAGTGCTTCGGTTTTGTTCACTCAGCTTCCTCATAATTTTCCAGCGGAGGGCAGGAACAGATCAGGTTTCGATCTCCGTAAACATTGTCTACTCGGGCAGTAGGAGGCCAATATTTGTAGCGTCTGAGAGAAGCTAGCGGGTAAATCGCCGCCTCTCTGGAATATGGATGTTCCCATTCCGGATCGGTAAGATCTTCGGCAGGATGTGGAGCGTTTTTGAGTGGATTGTCTTGTTTGTCCCATTCTCCTTTTTCAACGAGTTCTGCTTCTCTACGGATCGAAATCATTGCCTCACAAAAACGGTCAAGTTCTGCTTTCGGTTCGCTTTCAGTAGGTTCGATCATCAAAGTTCCCGGTACCGGCCAGGACATGGTTGGCGCATGGAAACCATAGTCAATTAAACGCTTGGCGATATCTTCTTCAGTGATACCGCAGGCTTCTTTCAAAGGCCGAACGTCAACAATGCACTCATGTGCAATCAAATTATTTTTTCCTGTATAAACAATCGGATAATGTTTTTTTAAACGCTGAGCCAGATAATTCGCGTTTAGAATTGCAGTCTGTGAAGATTTTTTTAATCCTTGTCCGCCCATGAGTTGGATATAAACCAGAGAAATCGTCAGGATGCTTGGACTGCCCCACGGAGCGGCTGAAACAGCTGTGTTTTCCGGAGATAGACCTTCAATCGGCACAACGCTGTGATTTGGCGCAAACGGGGCAAGGTGTGATTTCAAACCAATCGGTCCCATTCCGGGGCCACCACCGCCGTGAGGGATGCTGAAGGTTTTGTGTAAATTCATATGCAGAACATCCGCACCCAATTTGCCGGGTTGTGCAATTCCCATTAATGCGTTCAGGTTTGCTCCATCCATGTAAACCTGTCCACCGTTTTCGTGAATGATTTCGCAAATCTGGATTATACTGTCCTCAAACACACCATGAGTAGAAGGATAGGTAATCATCAAAGCTGCAAGATTTTCAGCGTGCTTTTCCGCTTTTTCACGCAAATCTTCGACATCGATGTTACCGTCTTTATCACATTTCACGATAACAATTTTCATGTTCGCCAGCGTCGCACTCGCAGGATTTGTACCGTGAGCGGAGCTGGGAATCAGGCAGATATTACGTTGAGAATCGCCCCTTGACTTGTGGTAGTGCCGGATGCTGAGTAATACGGAATATTCGCTTTGTGCACCGGAATTCGGCTGCATTGAAACCGCGTCAAATCCGGTAATACGTAT
>JACNKY010000046.1 GCA_014381795.1 Pseudomonadota bacterium
CTATTGCAACTGGTTACTTGTGCCTTTCGTGATCATCGGACTTTTAAAGATACGTTCCAACAGTAACTGGAAACGTGACCACACTGTACTATTAGTCGGTGTTCCACTCCTCACTATAGTAATTGTGTTATCATTGACAGGAGATCATTTCAAACCTCACACCTACTATTTTGTCAGTCTGATCCCATCTTTAACTATTTTTGCCGGCATGGGAATGTTTATTTTTGAACGGCATTATCCAATTGCAGGTAAAAGGATCTTGTTTTTTCTTCCATTATTGACCGTTTCTTTGCTCTGGTATATATACCCTGCCCATATAAAAGATTTACGACCGTTCGAGGAAGTCCTTTCTGAGGTCAAGCAAAATGTGCACAGGAATGATTTGGTGGTTAGCGAGGATGTAGGATCATATAACTACACCCTTCATCCTATCCGTAGACGCGGATGGGTAGTAGGTCGAAATAAAATAGAGGACTTTAATTTTATTATAGAAACCAAACGTCTCGGCGCAAGGTGGGTACTTCATCTGGAAAATGGGAAATATAAACTCCATACTATTTCTTCATGGCTCCAATATTTGAAAACAGAAAAATAATAATTTAATTCATAATCAGATTAAATCAAACAACGTCCCTTTCACCCAACTTCTAATAATCACATATATTTCTTGATCTAGGGACATAGATTTATCGAAATAATGCAGATTAATTGGGATTTTAATCTTAAATTGGCCGGTCCAAATTTCGATACTGAATGGCCTCTGCAACATGGAGAGTATCGATGTTTTCCTGCTCCGCCAGATCGGCAATCGTACGGGCAACTTTGAGGATACGGTCGTAAGCTCTGGCACTCAAGCCCATTTTGGTCATCGCCTGTTCCAGCATTTTTCTTGAAGCATCAGCAAGCTGGGCATGCTTTTCCAACTCCTTGCGTGTCATTCCGGAATTGTTTCTGGTCGAGGAATTTTGGAGCCGCTCCTGCTGAATTTGACGCGAGCGAACAACACGTTCCCGAATATTTTTGGAAGATTCCCCTTGCCTTGCTTCTGCCAGTTTTTCATATTCAACAGCAGGCACGGTAAGGTGAATATCAATTCGATCCAGCAAAGGTCCTGAAATTTTGGCGCGATATTTTTGAATTTGCTGAGGCGGACAATTACATTCTCGGCGGTTTTCACCTTGACCGGTTGGAGCTCCATGATAACCGCAAGGACAGGGATTCATTGAAGCCAAAAGCATAAATTTGCAAGGGAACTCCAAAGACATCGCTGCCCGTGAAATCGTCAGGCTTCCGTCTTCCAAAGGTTGCCGAAGCAGTTCGAGAGTTGCGCGCGGAAATTCCGGAAATTCATCCAGAAATAAAACTCCGTTGTGTGATAATGATATCTCGCCTGGCCCAGGAATACTACCACCACCGACCAGTCCGGCTTGTGAAATAGTGTGGTGTGGAAAGCGGAAGGGACGTTCAGAAATCAAAGCTGTGCCGGAAGGAATTAAACCGGCGATACTGTGAATTTTTGTGCATTCCAGCGCTTCGTCAAAACTGAGAGGCGGCAGAATTGTGCTCATACGACGGGCGAGCATCGTTTTTCCGGAACCTGGAGGACCGAGCATTAGTAAATTATGAGAACCCGCGGCCGCAACTTCTAGAGCCCTCTTGACGTGCTCCTGACCTTTTACATCCTGAAAATCCTCTTCATGAATCTGCTCCTGCAAAAATAAAGACTGTGGTTCATAATCCACTTGCGTGATTTCCAAGTCTCCTTTTAAATACTGCACCACTTCAGAGAGAGTTGAAACAGGAACTCTTCGTATACCTTCTACAACCGCGGCTTCGGCTTCGTTTGCTTTGGGGAGAATCAACTGTTCTAATTGATGATCACGTGTAGCCACTGCTACAGGTAAAATGCCTCGTACAGGCCGGATTTTACCATCGAGTGACAATTCTCCCACCACCATCGCACGTCTCAGATTTTCCGGAGGAAACAGCCCCATTGTTCCCAATAAGGCTAAGGCAATCGGCAAATCAAAACCGGAGCCGATTTTACGCAAAGGCGCGGGAGCGAGATTTACCACCACCCTGCGTATTGGGAAGCTGAATCCGGAGTTGTTGACCGCGGACAAAACACGATCGCGACTTTCCTTGATCGTACCATCCGGCAGGCCCACGATATTGAAAACGCTCATCCCAACCGTAACATCGACCTCAACCTCAATCAAATGGGCGTCGATTCCTAAAACAGTGGCAGAAAATGTTTTGGCAATCATCGTGACTATTGAAGAAGATTTGTGTCTTGATTTGATATTGAGTGGAAATCAAAACTGAAATGATCATACTACTTGCGGTAACAGATGCATTTGCGAAAATGTACACTCCAATAATAGCAGTATCTCAACTACCAGTTTTATCCATTTTTATGGTGTTATTAAAATAATTTTGGTTCAGGATAAAGAAATCCGTTTCAGGTGTATGAATTCTTAGCCCTTCATTCTGCTTAATTAAGCTGACATCTATTCCATTAATATTAGTCAAAACTTTTTTATTGTTTTCAAAATAATATTTGACTAAATACTGTCCATGGTTTGTTTCGTTCATGTACAATTTTTGAGTGTTTATTTTCACCTCATAACTTCCCTGTTTGTCATAAATGTCATCAAATACTCGATGCTCAAAGAAATAATTGTTGGAGATATTCATCTCATTATGTTTTACCCAGTTATTGCCTTCATAGGCTATCTTGATTTCATCACACTTCATTCTAATTTTTATATTTAATAGCAAAGAAATATTAGCTGTACACTTATTGGTTTGTATCTTTGTTATCGAATTGAGAATGAGCGAACTATGAGAATTTGCAAATACTATGTTTAATATATCCCATTTCACAGACAAATCAAGAAGATCTACTTTCATATTCTGCTTGGAAATTTTTTGATGATCTGAAGTGGACCCCAAGTCAAGGACAGTTTTTCTTATGAGTTAGGGTGTACTTCAAAAGGCAACTGACCAATATAAAAATAAAGGGTTTTCTGAAATGTATACCAGAGGCGTAATAAAATAGTAAAAAGCGGGGAATGAGTGCATCCCATTACTATGTAAATAGCCTACTAGTGGGAAGTTACCATCAAGTATATCTTTTGCAATATCAACAGCTTTTAGCTGGTCTATCCAGATGGAATTTGATGGTATTGATAAAGTGAAGTAGAACAACCAACTGACAGCAAACAGGGTCATTGCTGTTATTTTACGTATATTTGTAATCATATGATATATTATATTAATCTGCAAATTCTTGAAATTATATTAATGAACTACTTGCCTT
>JACNKY010000045.1 GCA_014381795.1 Pseudomonadota bacterium
TAGCGGAAGTGGACCACTACAAGCGATATAATGATGCTCACGGACATCAACTTGGTGACGTGGTTCTGGCTTCAGTTGCGGAAATATTCAAAAACAGTATCCGCAGAGGTGACCTAGCGGCACGGTTTGGCGGAGATGAGTTTGTGGTTATTCTACCAAACTGTGAAAAAGACGATGCAATGCTGATTGCAAATAAAATGCGTGAGACAATTGCCGCGGAAAAGTTTCCATTTCAGCAACAACAACCACTGGGTAAACTGACCTGTACTTTCGGAGTCGCCACTTTTCCGGAAGATGCGGATACCAAGGAACTTTTGTTGAAAAAGGCTGACGACTGTCTTTACAAAGGCAAAGCTGCTGGAAGAAACAAGGGGCTTGCCGCCGAGTAGCTTTAAGTTTTTGCAAAATGCAGATATTCGGGCTTGAACATATTACACAACTTCGTGGTGTAGACTAAAGTTAGCATAAAGGTGATTATTAGTTCATATTAACAAATTCCAATAAAGTTTTATTCCCTGTGAAAACAGGAGTTGAGATAATTGTAAGCATTTGATATAATTGCTTTGTCATTTTGATAAAGTTTCAAACAAGGATTAACTTTATAATTTTTACGACAGCCTCTTTTAGCAATTTTCATAATAATAGATTAAGGTCTTGCAAAAACATTAATTTTAACGTAATATTAATGGGTTTAGCGACAGTATATTTTCAGGCTGTCTAAGATATAGTTGGCCAGATTTCAGACATAAAGAGATAGAGATAATAATGATTACTAAATTTGCCAGAAAAGAAGATTTCTACAACGGCACAAATCCACGAGTTTGGTGGGTAGTAGACGCAGAAGGTCAAACATTAGGCCGGATGGCAACAAAAATTGCGCATGTTCTTAGAGGTAAACATAAAGTACTTTTTTCACCGCATGTTGATACCGGAGACTTTGTAATTGTTGTAAACGCAGAAAAAGTACATGTCAGCGGGAAGAAAGAAGAGGACAAAATGTATTATCACCATACGGGTTATCCAGGTGGAATCAAAAGTGCGAAATATTATGAATTACAGGAAAAACATCCTGAACGCATTGTAGAAGGTGCTGTCAAAGGCATGATGCCAAAAAATGCTCTCAACAGACGTTCCCTGCTACGTTTAAAAGTTTACACAGGTTCGGAGCACCCTCACGAATCTCAGCAACCTCAGCCCCTTAATATTTGACCTATGGCAAAAGAAACTATTGTCCAGTACTATGGTACCGGTCGTCGAAAAGAATCCGTAGCACGCGTTTACCTCCGTCCCGGAAAAGGAGAAATAGTTGTTAACAAACGACCTGTTGAAGATTATTTCGGTAGAGAGACTCTCAAGATGGTTATGCGTCAACCGCTGGAACTGACCGAATCTCTCGATAAGTTTGATATTTTTATCAACGTACATGGTGGCGGACTGTCAGGTCAGGCAGGAGCAATTCGGCATGGTATTTCTCGAGCTTTGCTGCTCGCGATTGAAGACTCACGTGATATTCTCAAAAAAGCCGGAATGTTGACACGAGACTCGCGCAAAGTTGAACGTAAAAAATACGGTCAACCCGGTGCACGTAAAAAATATCAATTTTCTAAACGCTGATTTCTTATTTTTATTTTAACTGCTGAGTACTTTTATAATCCAAGGGATTATCCTTTAAAGCACTTAAAACACAGCAGTTAAAAAAGAGGACTCTGCATCGCTTTTACTAGCCGCATGGTCACATTTCTCTTCATATTTTGGACATTGGGTTCCGTCTTTCTGACACTCAATGTTTTCCGGCCTCTCGCAAAACGTTCAAACTCATCCTTCAGAGCAATTCTTGCTTCCTTTCTCTTTAGCTGGCTGGTCGGTGACCTGTTACCCCAATGGATTCTGCTCAATGCAGCTATCCTCCTTCTTTTTTCATATACGGATATTTTCAATCAGTCTCTGGGATGGGGCGGACTTATAGTTCAACTTAGCGGCTGGATCGTTTTAATGCTGCGTCTCTGGATTATGCTCAATCTACCGGAGCGGCTTGAGCAGAAGATGGAAGAACAGTTAGGTGTTCAATGGCAAAAGATTTATCCACAACCGGTTGCTCCCCATAATATTTTCGAGGTTGACTGGCTGAGCTGGTTTAATCCAAACAAGGTTGTCGATGATCCACGCATAGAAATAATACGTGATCAGGTTTTTCATCAGGAAGCAGGATTTCAGCTTAAACTTGATATTTACAGGCCACGTAACACAAAGAATAAACATCCTGGAATACTGCAAATTCACGGCGGAGCATGGATTACGGGCAGCAAACGGCAGGCTTCTTTTTTAATGGCAAGCATGGCAGCTCGGGGCTGGATCTGTTTTTCAGTCAGCTACCGTTTCAGTCCTGACATTGTTTTTCCAGAACACTTAATAGATATCAAACGCGCTTTGCGTTGGATTAGAAATAATGCTGAAGAACACGGATTGGATCCTGATTTCATCATTGCAACTGGAGGTTCCTCAGGAGGACATTTAGCAGCGATGACGGCCCTCACTCAAAACCAGCCAGAATTTCAACCTGGCTTTGAAAAGGCTGATTCCAGTATTCAAGGCTGTGTACCCATTTATGGTGTTTTCAATTTCACTGATCCTTTTGATGAAAAAACTCCATTTCCGGCAAAAGCAAAAGTTTTACAAATGCTTTGCGGAGGAACTCCGGAAACACAGCCTGAGCGTTATCAGCAAATTACTCCTGCCAACTGGTTTTCCTCAAAGACACCTCCTTTTTTACTGATTCAGGGTGAAACCGACGCACTAATTTCAACAACAGATACGCAAGAATTTTGGGAGGCTTTGCAAACTCAAAAGGTTCCCAATTCCGCTTTTTTACGTTTACCTCTGGTTGAACATGCGTTTGACATTTTCCCCACTTTAACGGCACAGTGTATAGTACCAACAATAGAGAGATACTTGATTATGCTTCACCAAAACCACCTTTACAATTCAGGAGAAAAATGAAACCTGCAGAAAAGCAAATTCCGGAAAGTCCTTCAATGAGCGAAGATCTGGTTCTTCGTCAGGAAGAAAATTGCGTTGTTACTTTAACTCTCAACCGTCCGAAACAATTCAATGCATTGTCCGAAGCAATGTTGACAAATCTGCAGCAGGAACTGGACTCCATCGCAAATAATGAAACATTGCGGCTCTTAATTTTGCAAGGTGCAGGCAAGGTTTTCTGTGCCGGGCATGCTTTAAAAGAGATGATTGCCAATCGTAAAGAGGGGGACTATCAAACTCTTTTTTTGCAGTGCAGCAAGATGATGATGACTCTCAATCAAA
>JACNKY010000143.1 GCA_014381795.1 Pseudomonadota bacterium
TCAGGAAGTAATAATCACAACCTCAAAAGGTTACCGCAAAGGCTTTCGCTTTATACTATCAATTCAGCAAGGTAAAGAGTTCAAAAATTGCTGGATGACAGATGCTGTCATTCCTTTTGAGATTAAAGAAGCTTAGAAAACAAAAATATTTTAGCCAAATGTAGATTAGCTAGTTACAAAATTAATACTTTATAATTTAGCAAATAGCAAAATATCTACTTAAATTTTACCAATCCCCTCTCTGTAATGTATTAAATAGGAATTAAGATGAAGAATCTATTTGTTTTAGGAATTACATCCGCTCTTGCAATTATCTTTGTTTTTAATGCGCATGCCGCTGGAGACGCGTCAAAAGGTAAGGCTTCATACGCGGTTTGCCTTGCCTGTCACGGTGCGGACGGTATGGGTAATAAAGCACTCAATGCTCCGGCAATTGCAGGTCAATCTACATGGTACCTGGAAAGGCAACTCAAAAATTTTAAAGCCGGAATCCGCGGCGCAGATCCAAAAGACACCTACGGAATGCAAATGCGCCCCATGGCTTTAACCTTGCCGACCGATCAAGCTATTGCTGATATGGCCGCTTATGTGTCAGCTATGCCGGCAAAATCGGTACCCTCCACTGTAAAAGGTGATGCTGCCGCAGGCAAAGCAGCCTATATGCTTTGTCAATCATGTCACGGACCTGCAGGAGGCGGAAACAAAGCTTTAAACGCCCCAAGGCTGTCAGGACAACATGACTGGTACCTGGTACGCCAGATTAAAAACTTCAAAGCCGGAGCTCGCGGTGCAAAGTCCGGAGATGCTTATGGAGCGCAAATGCGTCCCATGGCAATGACTCTGGCAACTGAGGAAACCATTAATAATGTAGCGGCTTATATTGCCACGTTCAAATAACTAGAAACTACCTTCCTCCTTCAAGGGCTCCTGTTGAACAGTAGCCTTTTTCATTCCTGCAACTTATTTCCTGCTCTCAAACTGAGACCTGGAAATCTTTCATAGCAGCTAAAATTAATGTGCAGATTTTTTTAGAAAAGCGAGTAAATACTTCTTCAAGTGGACGTGCTTTAGTGCTTTCCGCGGCATTGTTACTGGTCCTGCTTATTAGCTGGTTCTTTTTTTTAGCTGTCGGTATCGAGCCCTTTGCTGCATACAAGATTATCGGCGAGGAAATTTTTCTCACCAAGTATGGCTGGCAGGATCTATTGGTCAAGATGACGCCTTTGATGTTTACTGGTTTGGCAGTTGCTCTTGCTGCCCAAATGCGACAGTGGAACATCGGAGCAGAAGGTCAGTTTCACATGGGTACTTTTGCCATGACATGGGTTGCTTTAAACTTCGATGGACAACTGCCTGGCGGGATGCTGATAGTGCTGATGTTCATAATGGCCATGATAGGCGGCGGATTATGGGGCAGTGTTCCGGGATACCTGAAAGCCCGATTCGGTGTTAATGAAATCATCACTTCTCTCCTGCTCAATTATGTTGCTGCTGCGTGGATCGACCATTTGTTGTTCGGTCCTTGGCGTGACCCTGTAAGTAACAACTTTCCGATTACAAGAGAATTCTCTCCTGCAGCTCAACTACCAAATTTTGGCAATACTTCAATTCATGCCGGCTTGATAATAGCTTTTATTTTTGTGGCGATTATCGCCTGGGTTTTGTGGAAAACGCAGCTTGGATTTAAAATCCGTCTTACTGGAGACAATCCTGATGCGGCACGTTACGCTGGAGTGAATATCCGTATCTTGACCATCCTGGTCTTTGCCGCAAGTGGTGCCATTGCAGGCCTCGCAGGATTCAGCGAAGTCGCAGGGATTCATTACCGGCTGCAGCAGGACATTTCCATCGGTTATGGTTATACAGGCATCATTGTAGCCTGGCTTGCGAGAAATCATCCGCTGGGTGTTATCTTCAGCGCATTTTTTATGTCCATTATTTTTGTCAGTGCAGAAGTCCTGCAAATAGAATACGGACTGCCAATTTCAATGGTTTATCTGTATCAGGGCATTATCTTGTTTACAGCATTGGGAACAGATATTTTTACCGAATATCGTTTGCGGATAAAACGTTTTTGGCCAAAAGCGGGAGATAATTAAAAAAACAATTATGGAATTTTTCATTCAAATATTGATTGCAGCAGTTGTCATGGGCACACCTTTGTTATTCGCTACACTAGGTGGAGTAATCAGCGAAAGGGCAGGTGTGATTAACCTCGGCATGGAAGGTCTGATGCTTGTGGGGGCGTTAGTAGCCTTTGTCGTCATGCTGAATACCGAAAACTACTTTTATGCTGTAGCTGCTGCTGCTCTTGCATCCGGACTTGTCTCAATAATTCACGGAGTAGTTTGTTTAATGCTAAGGGCAAGTCAGATTGCTTCAGGACTCGCATTGACATTTTTCGGTACAGGGCTCAGTGGTTTGTTTGGAGACAAACTAACGGGTGAAACAGTAGAACCTTTAAGTCGTATTCCTATTCCGGGACTGCATGCTATTCCTGTGCTTGGACCAGTTCTTTTCAATCATGATGTGCTGGTATATTTTTCATATATCTGTGTTGGATTGTCATGGTGGTTGCTCTATAAAACCCGTTTGGGACTGAACATACGTTCAATGGGAGAAGCACCTGAAGTTTGTGATTCACTAGGGATTTCAGTAATGGGTTACCGATTTTTCGCGCTCATAGTTGGAGGAATGCTGGTTGGAATTGGAGGAGCGTATTTTCCGCTTGCATTAACTCCGTTTTGGGTGGATGGTATTACTGGTGGCCGTGGATGGATTGCAGTTGCTTTGGTGATCTTCGCTTTTTGGGATCCAGTTAAGGCATTGGGGGGAGCTTACCTTTTTGGTCTTGCACTGGCTCTGGAACTGCGTTTACAAGTATTGGGCATAGAAATGTCACCCTATTTTTTAAAAATGCTGCCCTTTGTTTTAACGATTTTGGTACTGACTTTGGTGACCATCCGGAATAACCGACGTGGAATCCAGGTCATGCCTGCTGCACTTGGAAAAGTCTTTTTCAGAGGCGAAAAGCACTAACCTTTGTGCAATTGTATCCAGTAGTGTGCTGGATTATGCAACGAACCAGTTTGAGGTTCATTTAATCATTTAGGAGAGATTGACATGAAAAAAATAATAGCTCTAGTCGTAGGAGCGATAATTCTTATTGCGGCAAGTATCTCACTATCGGGTAAAGAGAATGTAAAAGTTGGATACCTTTTAGTGGGGCCAAAAAATGATGGTGGATGGTCAATGCGACATGAACAAGGTTTTCAGTCATTGACAAAATATGGTCACAAAGTATCTGGAATTG
>JACNKY010000044.1 GCA_014381795.1 Pseudomonadota bacterium
GTTATTAATTGTCCTGGTCACAACGGCTCTTTCCACGCATGTTTTTCTTTTTTTTTTTTTTTTTGGACGGGCGCGTCCACAGAGTTCTCCTCTTTCTCCTTGCGCGCCTCTCTTCATTTTTGTGTGGGGGGCCCCGCCGTATTTCTTGATATTCTGTTTTGACCGGTTCACAATGCACTACATCTGTGACAGGAATTGGATGAATTGGACTGTTCAATTTTTTAATCACCCTTTCACAGGCAGACGGCTCACCGGCAATTACCACTTCTTCCGGTGTGTTGATCAGGATTAGATAAACGTGTGCTTCTTTGTCCACCAATTTCTGTACTTCCATAGCAGAAATTCTGATTGTATAACAGCCCCAAAGTGATTCATTGCGGAATTCATCGTCACTCAAATTCCATGCTTCACGCACGGCATTCATCGGCCCCGCCAAGCGTTCCGAAAAAAGCATTGAGGTATTTAGAATATCGCTCATGTTTGACATGCTTTCCCAGACACCAAGTCCGTAAAGCATTGATATTTCACCCATGCTGTAACCAAATGCTATCTGCGGTTCCAGCCCAAAACCTTCGCGCATCACGTGTGTATTCAGCACAGCGGAACTGACTCCACTTTCAAACATGGCGATTGGACTGTGGATAAATTCTTCCTGCAAAGCATCCAGTTCCTTATCACTCAAACGTTCCATCGTTCGGGGAAAAAGCCGACGTTCCTGCAAAAGTTCGCACAAATAATTGCTTCCGCGCCGTTTGTCTGCAGGACCGGTTTCATTGAGAAACTTTTGATCCAGCTCATGCAGTCCCGGAAACATCTGAAACAAGGAACGGCCGCAATCCACATATGCACTGAATCCTCCCGGATAAGTGAACGCTACCTTGCCTACACGAGACAAAGGAGATGCGGTAAAATAACTTCCTTTAGGAGAAGACCAGTCACCATTTCCGGCAAAAGAATTTTCAATGCCGGATTTTGCTGCTGTAATTTCTTTTAGTATTTCCTCTTTTGTCGCTCCTATCAAGACTGCTGCAAATTCTGCATCATTATTTTTTGACACCTCATAATATCTACGTGCCAATGCTGCCGGTTCTTTACCGGACTGTAAATCATTTTCTAAATCAACCAAAGTTTTCCGGACTGTGCTCATATCCTGTCCCATCAACGGAAACAAAGACAAATCTCCCGATTCCGCGACTTCTACTTTTTGGCGTAATTCGACTGGAGCTTCGGAAAGTATCAGATGCGAGCAAACGTTGTCCTGACCTAATCCGCTGATTGCGGCGTGTCTTTTTAAACCCCCAGGTTGGATCAGCCACGGCCGCGACTCTACCGGAACATAAAATTCATTTCCGGAAAGCAATTCTGTTTTGGGCGCATTCCATTGCGGAACCCCTGGAATAAAACGATGGTGCAGACAAAGTGCTGCTTTGATCAAACTGGCCATTCCTGACGCAGCAAATGTATGTCCTATATTGGCCTTGATTCCGCCAATTGCGCAGCTTGAATTTTTGCCGGAATATAGACTGCTTAATCCACTCATCTCCGCTTTGTCTTCGTGCTCGTTTCCACTTCCAAAAACTTCCAAAATGCCGATTTCGTCTGCTGTCAGCTTTGCGCTTTTTAAGGCTTTTTTTCCTGCATCTTCGACAGATTCCTCGGAAACTCCAATTGCAAATTCTAGTGCGTCAAGTGTCGCGTAAATCTGTTCATGGTCTTTTTTTGCATTCTCTATGCTTTTGAGAACCACTGTTCCGGCACCTTCACCGATCATCCAACCATTAACTTCACGGTCAAAACTTAGGGTAGCTTTTGCAGAATTGAGAGGTGATGTTCTGTTTCTCAGCAAAACCTGCTCCGGACTTCCTGCGAGATCCACAGCTGTGATTACTACTGCGTCAACGTTATTTTCCACCAACAACATCTGTGCGATTTCAAGTGCTCTGAAAACCGAATTTTCTTCAGATGAAATTGTCATCGCCGGTCCGGAAAAATCCCAAAGTGAAGAAATCCTGGCCGCCATGATGTTTCCAATAAAACTTGTAAAACGGTTGATTGGAACTTCCTCAAGTAGACTGTCTCTGGACAAGGCAATCAATTGTTTGCGTTCTTCATCACTCAGCGTAATCCCGGTTTTCTCCAGACTGTCTTCAATTTGCGCCGCCAGATTCACACGTCCCCTGAACCTGTGAATCTCAAGTTCGGTTTCCATGGCGACCAGCACGGCCACATTTTGACCTTCACGCAGATTTGTTTTTTTAAGTGCTCTGTCTGTGACTTCGAGGGTCAGCAACTGTTGAGGAATCAGACGTTCTTTTGGATTTGGCTGCAGTTTAAAACGCAGAAAGTCCATTTCAAAAGATTCCAGCCACGCTCCTTGAGTTACTTGACTCAATTCAGGGTGTTGTTCCAGACCTTTCCAGCGTCCTGCAGGTAGTTTGCGGAAATGCTGCTTATTGTCGTAAATCGTTTGATAAAATTCATGAAGACCATTACATCCACCGAAAATTGCTTCCATGCCGATTATGGCAACAGGGGATTGTTTTATTCGTGCAGAATTTTTTTGCTGTTTTTCTTTTCCGCGAATATTTTCAGTGTTTGCTGCTTCAAAAACTATGTGCGCATTTGTACCTCCAAAACCAAAAGCACTCACAGCGGCACTGCGTTGTTGACGTTTATGGGGCCAGTCTAAAGCCTGACGTACTATTTGATCTGCCGATACACCGTCATTTTTTGAAGTCATAACATCTTCAACACCAACGGTTGCGGGGATAATTCCATTTTGCAGTGCGAGGATTACTTTTGTCATTCCGCCCATTCCAGCGGCAGTCAGCATGTGTCCCAGATTCGATTTAACAGAACCGATCAGTGGTTTTGTTTTACTTCCCTCCGCGGTTTCTGGCGCGGCAAAAAACATTTCCATTGAGTCCAACTCGACCTTGTCTCCCAGTGGTGTGCCGGTCGCATGGCATTCGATATAGTCAATTTCCGCAGAAGTAATTCGTGAAGAATCATAAGCCCGTTCATAGGCCAGCATCTGACCTTTGGAGTTTGGACTGAGCACAAACTGCCCCCTGCCGTCATTCGACAAACCAATTCCTGAAATTACTGCGTGAATATGGTCACCGTCACGTTCTGCATCATCCAGACGTTTGAGTACAAACATTCCTGCGCCTTGACTGGCAAATAAGCCACCGGAATTATTATCCAGCGGATTGCATGTTTCAGGATGTTGTGGATATGCGTGGAAAATGGAAAAACCCATGTTTACAAAAAACGGATCGGCAGCACTGACTGCACCGGCCAGC
>JACNKY010000042.1 GCA_014381795.1 Pseudomonadota bacterium
GTCAGCCTTTTATTATCAGTCAGTTGTAGTAAGATCACGGAACACTTCATCCAGACGACCACGATTTACATTGAAGTTTTCTAGCGGTATATTCTGAGCAAATATATATTTTTCTAACGGCAGTGCAATAGATTCCTTTTTTTCGGGAAACAAACGCATTGTCACAACACCACTGCGTTTATCAGGCACGCGTTCAACTGAGTAGACAAAATCCAGCTTATTAAAATCGTTCAGCAACTGTGTCGGATCTGCACCATTCACACTTACAGTAACAGAATTACGGTACAGCGATTGAGACATGAGTTCATCCGGAGTTCCGTAACCCACTACTTTACCCGCTGAAATGATCATTGCACGTGTGCAAACTGCTTCAACTTCTTCTAATATGTGCGTGGAAATCAAAATAGTACGTTCCTCACTCATGTTTTTAATCAGTGAGCGTACCTCATGTTTTTGATTAGGATCAAGTCCATCCGTAGGTTCATCAAGAATCAGCACCGGCGGATCATGAATCAATGCCTGAGCAAGACTGGTACGCTGCCGAAAACCTTTGGAAAGAGTCTCGATCATTTGATCTTTGACATCGCCAAGTGCAGTCATCTCGATCACAATACTGACTCTTCTTTGAAGTTCCTTGCCGCTGTAACCGCGGATCTCGCCGACAAAACTGAGAAACTCTCCAACCAGCATTTCGTCATAAGAAGGCGCGCTTTCAGGAAGATAACCAATTTGAGCACGAACCTGAAGAGGATTGTCTAGAATACTGAAGCCGCAAATATCAGCTGTGCCTGAACTGGGAGGGATAAAACAGGTCAGCATTTTCATAGTTGTAGATTTTCCTGCACCGTTCGGACCTAGAAAACCTAAAACTTCTCCACGCTGAACCTCAAATGAAACTTGATCGACTGCCTGGAAGTTGTTAAAATTTTTGCTCAGTGCTTGAACACGAATCATAAAGAACCTAGACTAAAAATACTATAGACTAAACTGTAGATAATAAAATAATTAGTATATTACTTGCAGATTTTTGTATCAAGACAAAACACAAAACACAACAAATTACACAGCATTAAGATTTTCTAAAATCGTGTAATTTAGAGACTAAAGAGAAATAGTTAAAAACAAGCATAATGAGCCGTTCCCATATTAATTCTGAACTAGCAGATTCATCAACTACAGTAGAGCTTCCTCTGGTAAATCCTGAGTTGGAAGGAGGAGATTTTTTTTGGGAAGGTGGAGCTGATGGTGTGCTTTTGCTACATGGCCTTACCGCAACCACGGCTGAGGTGCGTCCACTGGCCAAGCGTTTTCATGATGAAGGTTTCACTGTCTCAGCAGTGTTGCTTCCAGGGCACGGAACAACACCGGAGAAACTGAATCAAACTCATCGCAGGGAATGGGTTGCAGTCTGTGAAAAAGCCTATGCTGAACTACAGAAAAAATGTTCAAGAGTGATTGTGGGCGGTGAGTCTACCGGCAGCATCCTGGCTCTGCATCTTGCCTCAGAACATGCTGAAATTAAAGCTCTGCTGCTGTATGCTCCGGCAATGAAGTTGGCCTCCTCACTGCTGAGTAGATTTTTTATGATTGTCGCTTCTCCTTTCGTTTTTGCTGTACCAAAAAAAGCAGAAGATGAAAGAAACGCTATGCCGTGGCAGGGTTACAAAGTCAATCCCCTCAAAGCAGGAGTACAACTACTGAAATTACAACTCGAAACCGAAAAACGCTTGCCTCGAATTTATCAACCGATTCTGATTATCCAAGCAAATTTAGATGAAACTGTTGATTTAAAAAGTGGTGAAATAATTTTCCGTGGTGTTCAGTCTGCTGTCCGTGAATCTCACTGGATGGAGAAATCAAAACATCTTGTCATTCTTGATCAGGAGTTTGAAGAGGTCACTTCAATAACTATGAAATTTGTTAATAAAATATTTCAGTAGTCACCTTCAATACCTTTTTTCTTGAGGTCAGACTTTTATGTGCTAAACTGTGCGACAAAGAAAATATCTGTTTCAAAAAAGGTCTGAGACACACAAAGTCATATCAAAAGCATTTCTTTTTATCACGAACTTATGCCCTGTCATCACGAATTTAGAGATAGATCTTAATTATATCTGCATAATAGCATAGGCAAGATTTCTTATTTCATAAGCAATGAGACGTTATTTTAAATTTAGGACTTCGTCATCAACAATCCAAGTTAAACAGAATCCGCACCTTTCTCAAATCAGCAAAACAACATGAAACCAAGCACTTATTCACATTTCGTAGAAGTAGCCCGACAAAGGGCGGTGGAACATCCTGAGAGAGACTGTGTTATTTTCCTCGAAGATGGAGAAAACAAACTGGACAACAGCGGAAATTCTGCTTCGATGACTTATCAGCAAAATGATCAAGCAGCGTGTCAAGTAGCTGCAGCACTGCAAAAGCGTGGAATTAAACAAGGTGAACGCGTACTGGTTATTCTGCCAAACAGTTTGGAATTCGTCAAAATTTTTTACGGTTGTTTGTACGGTGGAATACTCGCAGTACCTTTGTCAGAACCTGCAGGACCGCAAAATATGGAGGCTTATCTGGAAACTTTTTTGCCAACATTAAAAGTCAGCAGACCAAGTTTACTAATTGTAACTGCTCAACTAGCGGATTTTTTACGCAATCAATTACCTCCAGAATTACAAAAAGTTTTCGCCGGACTCGAGATCGCGACTGATCAGGAAATACTCGCTGAAACTTCAGCAGAATATTCCGCACCGGAAATTAAAGCTGAGGATACAGCATATTTACAGTTCACCTCCGGAAGCACAGGTACACCTAAGGGCATCATGATCGGACACAGTAACTTGATGGCAAATCTGGAAGAAGCCCGTAAGTTCATGCAGCTTGAAGAGGAAGACGGCACTGCGGTCTGGTTACCGCTGTTTCATGATTTTGGCTTAGCCGCCGGGCTGATGGGCGCACTTTATTCTGGAGGCTTCACGGTTTTGATGACACCTGCTCATTTCATCCGTAAACCACTGCGTTGGCTCGCGGCAATGTCAAAATTCAAATGCGCTCACAGTTATGTCCCTCCCTTCGCGCTCGATTTATGCCTGAAAAAAGTCTCGGATGAAGAACTCCAACAACTCGATTTGTCCTGTATGGTTTCTGTAACAGACGGTTCTGAACCGGTTCATTATTTACCAACCAGGAAATTTAATGAACGTTTCGCCGCATGCGGATTAAAAGCGGATGTCATCCGTCCTGGCTTTGGAATGGCGGAAATAGTGATCATGTTTTCAGGTAGCAAAACAGGACTC
>JACNKY010000214.1 GCA_014381795.1 Pseudomonadota bacterium
TAGCGCAGAACCAAGCTGGTTGAGGGTCTGTTCAGCTGATTTACCTTTTTCTGGTCTAAAGTTAACAGTCTTACCACCTTCAGAAATTGTAATTTGCTCTCCGGAATCGATTATTGCCTGATTCAAGCCTATGCTCCCGCTATGTATAGAACGAGTTGCAGCTTGCTGAATTTCTACTGCATATCCACCTGGACCAGACGAGTTTGCTTTCGCTCCAGCATCTATGAATTCCAAATTGTCTCCAGTAGTCACACCGTTTCCAGCTCGGCTACCATCGAGCAAATAGTTATGTCCATATTGTGTACTAGTCGCAATCCTGTTGATTTGCTCTAAAACATTACTAAATTCTGCTTGATCAGCTTCGAGCATATTTGGGTCATTTGTACCCTCGTTGCCTGCATGAATTGCCAACTGACGAGCCTGAACCAGTGCACGACTAACTTCGTCAAGGGCGCCTTCAGCTGTTTGCATCAGAGAAACTGCCATCTCGGAATTATCAATTGCCTGATTCAAGCCTGCAGATTGTGCACGAAGATTTTCTGATATCTGCATTTGCGCAGGGCTATCGGCAGCTCTATTAATTTTTAAACCAGAAGATAGTTTCTCCATAGTTTTTGCTTGAGCGTTAGTATTGCTCACAACATTACGATGAGCGGTCATTGCGCTCGCATTATGATTTACTCTTAAAGACATTGTGTCCTCCTTGATACATGTTTAAAGATTTTCACGATTAGTAAAAATCAAATATTACCTTAGAATCCATACCTCCATGTACTCTTTCTAAGGGAAACTCCGTTTATAATTTTGAGGAGTTTGTTACTGAATGAGACCATTCTCAAAGCAGCATTGTAAAAGCTTTAGAAGCTTTCATACAAATTTTCTATTAAAAATAATTTTCATTATTTACTTTTAATATTTATTTAGTTAGTTGTTATTTTCTAACTAATCCGCTTTATCCAATGCGGAACTAAACCTTGAATTTTTTTGTTATTATTTTTAACAACAAATACTCAAGAAACAGAACACAGTTTATTATGTGTTCTCTGTCTCGAATATTTGCGGCATTTGCCTATGGCCGCGTAATTTAAAATTGAAAAGCATTTCCTAACTCAGCAAATGACAAGACAAACTGCTTTTCAGAAGTCTCGTCATTTGCCTTTTAGGCAACTATGAATATGTTATTAACCCAACAGTTTTAAAATTGACTGTGGCATTTGATTTGCCTGAGCCAACATTGCTGTGCTGGATTCCATCATAATTTGGTTTCTGGTGAATTTTGTCATCTCCGAAGCCATATCTGCATCTCTAATGACCGATTCAGAACTAGTCACATTCTCATGTGCGCTCCTTAAATAGTTGAGGTTACTTTCAAGGGTGTTCTTTTGGAATGCGCCATAATAACCACGATTTGCGGCTATATCTTGAATCGCCTTATCAATGATTTGAAGTGAATCTTGAGCCCCTTTTTGATCAAGCAGTTGGAGATCAGCAAATGAACGAAAACCTGAACTGTTAGCCACACCAGTGCCTAATTGATCTGATTTAGCGCTCTTAAAAGAAACACTTGTTTCTTGATTTGCGTTACCACCAATCTGAAATGAAAGTGAATTTTGCGTGAAAGTTATTGTTCCGGCACGCTGACCCAAAGGTGGAGCATAGTCACCATCGTAGCGAATAGATATCCCTTGCGCTTTACTACCAAAACCGCCGGCTCCGGTTAGAATCTGTCCTTTGCCAACGGCTTCCTCGTCAGCAATTTCACCAGTAATATCAAGTCCATTTTTTACACTTCGCGACACATTAGCTACATTTGAGAGTAATCCGCCCGTGTTGCTTGAAACCTGAAATTTTGCATCACTTCCATATTCTGTATGTCTAACAGTCAACGTTTGCGGACCATTTTTATTCTGCCCCGCAGAATTATCTCGGACTAATTCAACGTTTGTTCCTGCTGATTTGATAGCATCTGCCAGCTGATTTAATGTTTGTCTAACTGATGTTCCGGCAACTGTTTTGAAGTTCACGGTACGACCGCCTTCTACAATTGTGATTTGTTCTCCTGCATCAATAATCTCTTGAGTCAGCGCAACTGTTCCAGTAGTCTCTGAGCGAGTAGCTGCACCCGTAACATCTATGTCATAACCGTGAACACCTGAACTTCGACCTGTAGTTTCCGCACCTGCAAAGGTGAGATTTGCTCCTGTAGTAACTCCGTTTCCGGAACCGCTACCATCGAGCAAAAAGGTGTTGCCATACTGGGTATTCTTAGCTATGCGATCAATTGTACTTATTATTTGATCTAATTCATCCTGATCTGCCTGTAGCATCGTATCGTCGTTGACAGCTTCGTTTGCTGCGTGTATAGACAGTTGGCGTGCCTGCACTAGGGCCCGGCTTACCTCATCAAGTGCTGCTTCACCTGTCTGCATTAATGAGACAGCCATCTCTGAATTGTCAATTGCCTGCTTTAAACCAGCTGTCTGAGCACGTAATTGTTCAGAAATCTGCAGTTGTGCAGGTGCATCCGCACCTCGGTTAATTTTTAATCCGGAAGACAATCGTTCGAGTGTCTTGGTTTGAGTAGCCGTGTTATTTATTAAATTGCGGTGCGCATTCATTGCGGACGCATTTGTATTTACTCTCATAATATTCTCCTTCGATAGTTATTGATTTTATTTTGACTGTAACCCCAGTGTTTTTGGAGATTTCTCCCCGGCATCCCTGCGTTTGGAGTTACTTGTCATTGCTCATTGACGAAATTTCGCATCCGTTCCTGCGCATAAAACAATTCATCCTTGGATCGTTCTCTGCTGCAGAAAAGAGCATTATTAAGTTTCAAAGAATTACCACTCCAGTGCGTCAATGCTGCTGGATATGGAATAATCTAATTTGGACCTGAATCCTTTCACCCACCACTACCGGTGGCATTGAGGATTAAAGTCTTCGTTTAGTAGAATCCGTTCCTGCGTCTGTACTTTTTAACAGTCTTTAACATGACTTTCATCAGACGGTTTCATCCATGAAACTACTTCGGGCACTCCGACCCAGCGTGATTTTTAAATGACAATCAGATTCATCTCTTAAAAGGAGAAAAATCAAGTGTCACTAATAGAATCAGCTAACCCGGTTTCCGTACCAGGTTTTCTGATCAGCAGGTACATAATTGCTGATTAATTTTTGATCAAGAACATAAGTTCCGTCACCTTGAGCGCAGTCGGATGCACCGGCTGCGTTCACCATAACGGCGATCTCAAGGCTGTCCGGAATCGCCAGTTGCCGT
>JACNKY010000041.1 GCA_014381795.1 Pseudomonadota bacterium
TCAGGACCGATCACGGCAACTTCTATGAGTTTTAAATCTGGGTCACGCCTACTCCAGTCCCAACTCAAACTTGCCACAGCTTCAACTTCCCGCCGCGGATTCGCGCAGGCTAGAATCATCAGGCTTTCGTCCTGTGCCAATTCGAGGGATTTGACACGGCGTGGTTCCCGGAACAAAATATCATCCTGTAATTGATTCAGCACATTGTGCTGCGGAATTTCTGTACCTTCCGTAGTTATATCAGCAGAATCTGCCTCTACAAACCATGGGGTAAAATTCCAGTCAGTCCATTGGTTCAGCAACCTGATATTCTCACGACCGGGACGTCCCCAGGCTTGTAAAAATGGATTGTCCTCTTCATCCTGTAATAATTCTCCGAGTACAATTTCTGTCTCAGTTAAAGCCGTTTTCTTTTTAAATCGTTGACGCTCTGCGGCTAATGCTCTCAGATTAGCGGCTTTTGACTCACCTAGACTTTGCACATCTTCCCAGAATTCCATGCACGGATTAAGCGCATAGACATGAATATCACGTACATGTGCCAGTTGCTCAGTGAGGGCTTTTTGGTGAAACTGTGAGAGATATGAAACGCCAAAAACATGCAGCGGAGCTTTTGCCGCGTTGTCGTTTTCTATTGAGGGACTAGCGTTTTGTGGATTTACTTTGTGCTGACAAATACGGGAAAGCTGGGTTAGGCTGAAAAGTTCCGCTTGAAAGTCTGCTGATGATGAATGACGCGCGTTGAAATTGTGCCGTGTTAATTTTCCTTCCGGACCAAAGATTTCAGTCCAGAGCGCTCTTTGCCAACTTTCTGCTCCAAGTGGATCCGGATCAATCGCATTTTGTCCCGCCAGCCATGGAGTCAACAGTTCGTCATTGCGGGAAAATTCATATTCCAGAAACAAGCGTGTCAGCCGGCCAGCGAGTTGATAGATTCGATGTTCGCGTGCCTGCGGACGTATAAATGTTTGGGGTGCGAGATAGCTGCGTACGGGCAACCAGAGTGGTTCGGATGAGGCCAGCTTTTCCCGTAAAACTTCCAGCAGCAGGCACTGGATGGTTTCTGGTTTAAGTAGAGCATAGTGGCGCTCACTCAGCTTATTCTGGAGGCCTTCGTTGATTGCTTTTTCCAGCGTGATGAAACGCAGATTTGCGGCAATTCCTCTGATTTGCGCAAGTTTGAGCGAGATCCATTTTTCCAGACTGAAATTCGGCACCACGATATCCGCAGTGTCAAACGGATACCTTTTGTCAAGTTCATGTGCCAGAGGCACAATCAGCTTTTCTAAGTGGTTTGAATAGTGAAGGCGGGGCATTCGTCAATGATCATTTGTTTGTGATCAATGTACAATGCTCAATGAACAGTGATCAGTCAAAAGTCTAAAATCATGAAGAACCTGGTGTACCAAACACCGGATTAATTACCTCAATAGAGGCTGAATCACGTAAACGTTTCAACTCTTTACTGAGCAGTGCCTGCCGCATATTCTGGAGCAGTTGTGCTCTGACTTTATCTTTTTGCTCAAGCGTTTTATCTTCGCTCAAACTACGTTTTTTGAATAGAATCAGATCAGCTCTGTTCCCATCGATGCTTAAGCCAAAAAGCGAATTTTCATTCAAATGCAAACCGACTTTACGGAACTCAGTATTGTCACCAATGTTTGGCAGGAATCTTGTGTTTGCGGTAAATTCCAGTGTTTCGGTTTTGAGTCCATGTTTTTTAACAAGTTTAGTTAATGTTTTGCCTGCCTGAACCTGAGTCAAAACTTTTTTAGCTGTTTCAATGGCAACTACTTTTGCTTTTTCTAAACGCACTGCTGTATAAACGTCTTCCTTTGCATCTTCAAAAAGACGTGTCTCCGGAATTTTTGTTTCACTGAGGCGGTAGATTACATGTCCCAAAACAGGGTTGCGTTTCCAGACACCCATTTCACCGGATTTACGACTCAGTAATTCAGGCACAAGAGCGGTGGCGGAGCCAAGTCCGGGAATGACATCATTACTGTCAAACCATTCTGCGTTAAGAACCTCTCTGTTCAATTTCTGTGCTTCTTCGGTAAAGGCCTCACCGGCGAGTCCTGCTAAGCGATCGAGGTCTTCTTCCAGCCGTTTTATTGACCGACTTTCGGTGAGGATGAGTGTAATTTCCTCGCGTGCATCATCCAGAGATTTTGTTATTTCGTCCTTGCGTTCTTCAACTTTAATCAGGTGCAGTCCAAAAGGAGACTGAACGATTTCACTTACTTGTCCTGCTTCAAGGGCAAAAGCGGCGGATTCAAAAGCAGGGACCATTTCTCCGGGCTTAAACCAACCCAAATCACCGCCTTCAGTTGAGGTTCCATCTTCAGAGTGTTCTTTGGCCAGTTCCTCGAATGAAGATCCTGCCTTGATTTCAGCTAGCAATTTGTTGAGCTGCTCACGTTTTTCCTGTTGTTCTTTTTCAGGTGCGTCCGGAACTAGTTTGACCAGAATATGACGTGCTTTGACTTCCGGTGGAGTAACATAATTTTCCGCATATTTTTTGTAATAACGACGTACTTCACGTTCCCGAACATTTACATTGTCCTGGTAGTAGTCAGCAGAAATTGTGAAATATTCCATGCGGAACTGATTCAGTGTTTGAAATTTCTGAGGATTATCCTGCAAGTATGTTCTGAGCTCAGCGTCACTTGCAGTTGTTTTTTCAACAAAAATACTCGGATCAAAATATACATACTCAACTTCAATTTTTTCAAAATTTCTACGGAAAGTCTGTTCAACTTCGTTGTCGTTTATCACCAGTCCTGTACCCAGTAACTGTTGTTTTTTGGTCAGTAGAATGTCTGCTCTCAAAGAAGCTTCATATTCGTGACGTACGATCCGGTTTTGACTCAAAACTGCTTCATAAGTATCATAATCAAACTGACCGTTTTGTTGAAAAAATGACTGCGTGCGGATAAAGTCCTGAAGTTCTAAATCAGTCGCTACCAGATTTAGCTCCGCTGCATCAGTCATGAGCAGATGCCGGTCAATCAGTTGATTGAAAACCTGCTGTCGCAAATTAAGCTGTTCCGCGAATTGTTCCGCGTTTTCTCCAAACTGCTGCTGCAAAGAACTAAGTCGGTTTTGATATGCTTCTCGGTACTCTTTGAGTAAAATTTCCTGGTCATTGACTATCGCCACAACTTCCTTGCGGTCACCAAAAAAACTGCCTACTCCAAACGATAACACGAAGGTTATCGCAATAACGCCCATGAGAAGTTTGAAAAATATGTTACCTGAGTACTCTCTTAAT
>JACNKY010000039.1 GCA_014381795.1 Pseudomonadota bacterium
TTCAAGGATCAGTGCACCCTAAAAAAACGGTAACTGCTTTTATTACTTACTGCTCACTTCAGCAGAATCGTCTGAAGTTGTAGTTTTTATCAGCAAACGGCCTTCATTATTTTCCAAGATGGCTTGAAAGGTCGGTTTGTGTTTAAGTGAAGAACGTGCAGATTCCTCAAGACTATACAGAGATTTTGCACGCTTTGTCATGGTTAATACTTTTTCAAACAAATTGCTTTTATCATCCTGGCAGTGTTCCTCAACCAGCTTCAGATAATCATCGTTCATTTTCGTTTTTTTATATAATGGTTATAAATGTTAACTAAGTTGCTAGAGCGTCAACAATAATGTTTCCGTTTCCTGCCTGAAGACAGAATCAGGTGCTTTTTCCAGCAACTGCTCCAGCAATTTTTTTGCTTTATCCAATTCGCCTTTGGCGATTGCGATTCTGGCCAATGCACGCCAGCGCACATCATCCCAAGCAGCAATGTTTATTGACTCAAGCATCTCCTCTGCCTCAACCCACTGTTGTTGCTGTTCAAACAATGTAGCCAAACTCAGTCTGGCAGAATTTTGCAGAAACTGAGTCGCCTCAGGATGAGCTATTACCTGTTGAAAAACAGCGATCGATTCGTCAATTTTTGACTGCCTTGAATATGCCTCTCCGGCTTCCATTAGCGCAAGCACGCTAAGTGTGCTGCCTGATTCAGACTTGGCAAATTCCTGTAATGCAGTAATCCCCTGGCTCAATCTTTCTTCCGGTGAGAGAGCAGGATTGTTCAGCTTTGCACGTGCAAGATGATAAAGGTTTGCCTGGCTTATACGTTCATTTTGTACATACTTCCAGGCTCCCCATATCACAAGAATCAAAACTACGAACGCAATACCGGCGCTTATGTACAAACTCTTTTTCCTGTATGCATGATCGACGAATGAATATAATTGTTTTTCCATCCGGTTTGGCTGCAACAGTTCCTTGCGGCTCATGTGTTCTGCGTCACTCATTAATTTTCCGTCAAAAATTTTATTATTTTTTAATGAAAAAACAACTTTCTGTTTGAAAGTGTAAAACGGAGTGCCTGCCCAACTAATGCTTGAACTGTAATCAACTCCGGAATTTCATCTTCTGCGAATACTCTTGCTGAGATTCGTAACTTTTTAGTTTATGCTATCTGGTCACACCCTTCAAGTATAAATCTTTCAAATCACAAAGAAGTTTGCTGATGATGACTAAAGACAGTTTTTTTAGGGATTAAACTTAACTGAATTAATGCTCACAAAATACTCTTAAATGTTGCATTCGTAATAAGTCCTAAAACCTTTTCGTTGCGTACGATTCGGCACAAATGTTGTATGTTAGATCACTAATTATATTAAATTGTTAGCTAAAATAAAAAATGGCTTATGTATTTCAGAGTTTTTCGCAAGCATCTTAATTAACCATTCCTTTTGCGAGATCTGTCGCGAATTTAGCAGTCGTAGCAAAAATTGATTCCATCGGATTTGCGGCGATTGATGTAGGAAAGACAGAACCATCAAAAACTGAGAGATTCCCCACTTCATGATGAAGTCCATTTGAGTTAACCACAGATTTAGCAGAATCTTCGCCCATTGCACAACCGCCCATCAAATGCGCAGAAAACAATCTGGCTTTCAGAATTTCCATAGGTAACTCGGAAATTACCTGTTTTACTTCTTTTATACTTCCGTATATTCCAGCATCCCTGTGTAACGGCGCAACCATTTTTGCTCCAGCCGCAAATTGAATTTCCGCCATTGCCAGAAAAGCATCCCTGATTCCTTCCCAAATGTAGTGTGACACCTGATAATCCAAACCTGGCGTCCCGTCACTTTTCAGATACACTTGTCCGCCCGTACTCTCCGGGTGAAATCCGTCACGCTGAAGTGCAATCAGTACCTGAAGATTAGGCCTCTGCTTCATGATTTCAGCATGTATTTTTCCATGCCCATCCAAAGCAGTTGCCATTAACATTGGCTGCAACGGAGGGCATTCGAGTTTGAAACCAGGCTTTTTATTATCAAGACGAGTCTCAACATAATGGTCTGAGTAACTTGTTTGCGGGGCCCCGTATTCTCCTTTGACCGGAAAAGGCATGATTGCTCCGGAAATGTTTACCGGATGTAGAAATGTTCTTGTGCCGACCAGACCATGCGGATTTAAACTTTTTTCACCGGAACGCAGCAGGATTGCCGGACTCCCGATTGCTCCGGCTGCTAGCACATAATGACGTGCTTTAATTGTTATGAGCTGACCGGAGGGCGCATTTCCTCGGCTAGTCATTGCCCTGCATTTAAGTTCAGTAATTACTCCTT
This sequence comes from Pseudomonadota bacterium, assembly GCA_014381795.1. Lineage (GTDB taxonomy): Bacteria > SAR324 > SAR324 > SAR324 > NAC60-12 > Arctic96AD-7. Next base: position 2,326 of record JACNKY010000039.1, read on the forward strand.
TTTTTAATACAAAAGCCTCCGCTCTAGCTTTTGAGATTAGCGTCGCCCCCACTTTTAATGCACCTGGAATTGTAGTGACCAGAGTAGATTGTTTTGCGTTGACTGGACATCCTGTTCCGCAATAACCTAAATTAAGACAGCCAGTTACATTTCTGCTGATTTTCCCCCAACTGATTCCTAGTTTTCCACAACCTTTTTCCAACGCGCTATTGTTCGCATTAGGTGGAACCGTCCATTTTTGAATCTTGTAGCGCTTTTCAGCCCATTCAAACCAGGGACGCATTTCATTTTCAGAAAAGCCCTTAAGTCCCATTTCCTCTGCCCAGTATTTAAGGGTTGTTGCTGGTGTACGAAAGCTGGTTGTCCAGTTGATTCCTGTACCTCCGCCGACCATTCTTCCCTGAAATATTTTTATTCCGCGATCCTTGGTTTGTCTGCTACCTGATTCCTGATAAAGCTTGGGGTAGGCTTCGTCTTCTTTCATATGAAAATCTTTAGAAGTCTGCAGCGGCCCTTCTTCAACGATGATCACATGCAGTCCTGCCTCTGCTAGAATTTCCGCAGCACTTCCTCCTCCCGCACCGGAACCAATGATGACGACATCTGTCTCGAGTGTTTTATCTGAAGATAGCAAAGATGCGTCAAGATGTTTCCAGCCCTGCTGAAAACCCTCTGCTACAAAATCACGGATCTCATTTTGTTTATCACTCATCTTTGTTCCTCTCGTAAAAGCTAGTCATTCCAAAAAAAGCACAGCTTAGACCTGGAGTCCAGGGGAACTCCCTAAATTATTGTACTCAGCTTGATTTTAAATCTGGATCCACGATCAAGTTCGTGATGACAATAGAAATATATTTTTAGCAAGCATTACTCACCACAAAACAGGCGGACCGGCATATCCGCAAAAATCCCAGGAACGTGGATTCGCATACCAGA
>JACNKY010000124.1 GCA_014381795.1 Pseudomonadota bacterium
TGTTACTGCTTGACTTCTGCAAGTATTGGCGCAGTAGAATCACCAATTGAGGTTGTGTTGTCAGTAGAATCACCAGTTGAGGTTGTGTTGTCAGTGGTGCTTTTGTACTAGCTGATGAGTCATCTTTTTCTGCACAAGAGATGATTGTGAAGCAGATACATATTATAAGTAAAATATTAAATATATTTTTCATCTTATTCACCGTTATAAATAAGAAATGAAGCCTCCTACGCAACTTAAAGTTTATCTCATGTTTTAAGTCTTGTTTGTTGATCTTTATTTTAGTTGATCTTACTACCCTTAATGAAAATGTGCCTCAAAGCTAAAACAGCATTTGTGGATAAATGTTAAGATAAAAAAAAACTATTTCGCAATTCTTTTATTGAAAGGCGTTACTAAGGCACGTTCAACCAATTCCAAACGATCTTGTCCGTAGAACATATCTCCATCCACAAAATAAGTAGGCGATCCAAAAACTGATTTTTCTATCGCTTCCTTTGTATTTTCAGCATAGATTTTGAGTACTTCCTTTGAATTAGAGATTTCAAGTAGAGGAAGTGGATCAATATCAACCGAAAGAGCAATCTTTGCAAGCGTGTCTGTGTCTGCCAGGTCACAATCATAGGCCCAGTGTTGCATCATCATTTCTTGAGCGAGATTGTCAATATTGATCCCCTTTACTAATCCTGCTATAAGCATCGTGTTGGATGGAGTAATGGAATTACTATGGTGAGTTGGTAATCTTTTCAACATTGGAGCTTCTCTAAACTCTGACCAACGTTCTAACTCACGACCGAAGAAGTATTCAATATTTGCAGTAGTTCGCTCGCTAAAAGGTTGCCCACCGGCAGCGGCCATAATGGCTCGCAGATCAAAAGGTCGGTGTTTGATGGTATGACCCGATAAGTTTGCAATTTCCATCAAACGTTTGGAACCTAAATATGCATATCCTGAATATGATGCATAAAAATATTCGATTTCAGTCATTATATTTCCCTAAATCCTAATAACAGAGTTTTTTTAATTCAGAATTTTAAACAATCAACATTGATCTATAACAGACAAGCCTATTTATACAGTTGATTGAACATGTGTTACTCAGTACTGTAGCAGTTTTAGTGGTAAAAGTTGGTTCAGATCCAGAATGTAATAATTTGCAAGCTATCAAATTGTTAAATGGGATAATATGAACCAGGCAGGAATAACAGGATGGCGGAGGGGGAGGGATTCGAACCCTCGGTACACTTTCGCGTACGGCACATTAGCAATGTACTGGTTTAAGCCACTCACCCACCCCTCCGAAAAGCATTGAGGCAGTTGCCAAAAAAGCAACTATTCCGCAAATGCTCAGGCTGCATGAAGTTTCTTATCTTCAATGATCCCTTTATTTTTATTTAATTACTGGAAATTTGGCAAGTTTTTCTTGAGGATTATCATCATTTTTTCCTGATTGCTGTGCTGCTTGACAGCAACTGCTCAAATGGAGAAAGTTGTTTCTGGCCCCGCAGACTGTTTGCTGAAAATAAAGATTTATGCTGCTGGATTAACTTGCTGATAGTCCGGTATTACTGCTACTCTCATTTTGACAAATAAAGCAATTATGTTTGAAGACAGAGAAAATATTCTTAAGGAGACACAAAGTGGATAAAGTTAAAGTACGACAAGGAGTTCAGTTGTTGCTGGAAGGCTTGGGAGTCGATTTAGAGAGCGAACATTTTCGTGATACTCCGGAAAGAACTGCTAAAGCGTGGATCGACGAATTATGTTCCGGACTTGGAGAGAAAAATTTTTCGTTGACCACTTTTCCTGTAGGAGCGACTTATGAGTCAAGCATGGTCGTTCTGCAACACATTCCGGTGAGGTCCGTCTGTGCCCACCACTTACTTCCTTTTTATGGAGAAGCAACTGTTGCGTATATTCCTGATAAGAGACTCTGCGGATTGTCAAAGCTTTCGAGGATTGTTGACTATTATTCACGGCGCCCTCAGGTGCAGGAAGAGTTGACCTGCGATATTGCAAACTTTCTTAGTGAACAACTATCTCCAAATGGTGCAGGAGTGATTGTCAAAGCAACTCATATGTGCATGGCCATGCGCGGAGTCAGCCATGACGGTGTTATGACAACCAGTTCTCTAAAAGGTTCTTTTCTCAGCGAAGGGAATGTGCGCGCTGAATTTATGGCACTGGCGAATACTCAGAGTTTGAATAAATTGTAAAATACTAAGCACAGAGCCGTTGAAATCTCAAAGAAATAATAATTAAAATCAATTCTCTGTGTTTATTTTACTTTGTGGTTAAGTCAAGTTTAGACAGGTTTTAGGTTTTGTTGAAGATCATCAAGTTAAAGTAATTCTTGATAATATTTCAGAACTTTTTGTCGCGAACTTTGTGCCAGTGAAATTGCTTCTTCACGTAGATAACGGTCATCAGGTTTCCAATTTCTTGTTCTTAGTCGATAGGGGCGTAATCCTAAATCAATGTCCTCGGTTTTGCAGAATAATTCATCCACCTTTGGACGCTGCATCCAAGCATCTCCTAGATTTTGCTCAAGTGCATAATACCAACGTGAAAAATTTTCCAGCCGCTCTTCTTCAAAATAGCCAATAGGATTCAGAGTTTCCACTAACTTTCTAAGTGCGGGATTTTGCTGAAAACGGTCATAATCCACCACATAAAGACTTTCCGAAAGAAACAAAGGTGAACCGTGAAGGAGCAATCCCTTAGATTTAAGCGTGTTGCCTGACTGCACAATTTCAAGGCCAACACTACCTTTTTCACCGGTCATCACCGCTTCCTCCACATCTTCCACGGGTTCTACTTGCAGTTGCGGATATGCAGCCATCACGATTCCACTATAACGGCCTTTGACAAATACATGTCTCCCGTGCCTCGAAAGTGAACCTAATTCAATCAGACTGCGATTGCCGCCACCTTTTTTAGAGATGAGGAAAAAACCTACCATATCCTGTACTTCACCGCCGAGAAGTTTGTTGTAACTGGTGAGCATCGCTGAACCTGCAACACGGATACTGGTTGGTTTAGCGAGTTGGTAATTGTACATCCCCCATTTTGTCACCCTGGTTGGATCAGCCAAATAATGTTGGGTCATTGAAAGCAGTTCATCAAGTCCCACAACAGTGAAATCTACTTCATCCAGTTTAATCAGTGACGAACCATTATGCGGTTCTTCGCCTTCTACTCGGATTTTAGTTTTTCCAATTTCCCATTCATAACCGAGAAATCCCAAACGGT
>JACNKY010000224.1 GCA_014381795.1 Pseudomonadota bacterium
TCACCGGGAGTTCCTGCTGCTTTTGTCGAACTGACTCTACAGGCGAAATTTAATGATCTGGAGTCAGTCATCAAACTTGCGGAAGAAAATTCAGGAGAGATTGCTGCCGTTATTTTGGAACCAGTCGCCGGAAATATGGGGATGATCCCTCCGGAACATGGATTTTTACAAGGTTTGCGTGAACTTTGCGACCGTGAGGGTATTTTGCTGATTTACGATGAAGTGATGAGCGGGTTCCGTGTTGATTATGGTGGGGCTCAAAAGATCTTTAGTATAGTTCCTGACATGAGCATTTTCGGTAAAGTAATTGGTGGAGGGTTGCCAGTTGGTGCATATGGAGGACGTCAGGATATCATGCTTCAGGTTGCCCCTGCAGGTCCTGTTTATCAGGCAGGAACACTCTCCGGCAATCCACTTGCTGTCGCCGCGGGGTTAACTACTCTGGGTATTTTAAAAGAACAGAATCCTTATCCGGAACTTGGTCAAAAAACAGCATGGCTTTCTGGAGAGTTTAAAAAAGCTGCTGAATCTGCCGGAATTCCTCTTCAAACTCAGGCTATGGGGGGCATGTTCGGAATTTTCTTTTCAGCAGAACCTGTCCAAAATTATCAGCAGGCACTCAAGACTGATACAGAGCAGTTCACCCGTTTTTTCCGGAGTATGCTCAAACAGGGAATCTATCTAGCACCCTCAGCATTTGAATCGCTTTTCGTCTCAACTGCCCATTCTGAAGAAGATCTGGAACGTACCGCGACTGCATTTCCAAAGGCATTAAGGGGAGAATGAATTCAATCTGTTGCAGAATTAGGGGATAGCAACTGTGTTTAAGATAAAAACTATTTCCAGCTGGATTTTGGTTTTTCGTCAGGATGAGTGATTTCGCTGATCCTGACGCCAAAACGGTCATTAATCACAACGACCTCTCCGCGGGCAATTAAACGATCGCCGATTAAAACGTCTATCGTAGAACCTGGAATCTTGTCCAGCTCGACAACTGTTCCTTGTTTCCAGAGCATCACCTCATTCAGGGAAATGTCTGTGCGGGCAATTTCCGCCTGCATCACATGCGAAGCATCTGCCAAAAATTTAAGTTTGTGCAGCGTGGATTCCTGTTCAGGAGTTTCTGTGTTCATGTAGGTTTATTTTATTAAGCTAATTTTCACAGGTTGACTTGTTTCATTAATCTTGCGATTATCAGATGAATTCTATTAACTATAAGATCAATTCACATTATACGGCCTAAGGGGCCATGACACAATAAACAGGAGAGTACACTATGTTCGGTTTAGGCATTTGGGAACTTTTAATAGTTTTGGCAATTATAGTTGTTTTATTTGGAGCAAAACGCTTGCCTCTAATTGGTGAGGGACTTGGCGGAATGATTACTAATTTTAAAAGCGCGACCAAGAAAAACAAAGAAGATCAAACAAAAATCGATAAAAATACTACTGTAATAAGAGAAGATAACGCTGATATAAAAGAGGAAAACAGCTGAACGCAGGTACTATTTCCTTGCTTTGGGTCGAATCACCAAGTTCATACTGACTTTTAGTTCTTTGAGTCTTGCTATGACTGGAACAATTGACCCGTAATCTACTTTTTCGTCAGCTTCTACATCAACCAGCCACGGTTGTTTCTGACCCTTGGTCCATTGTTTGATCTTATCCGTAAGCACTCTCTGACTCTCGTTCTCATTACTCCCTCCGATACGGGTGTTTCCTAAATACAAAACTCCAGATTTGTCAATCACCAACCGCAGCGGTTCCTGCATGGGTTTCATTTTGTCCTGGTTGTAACTGTCTTCAGGCAGATCCACCTGAATCACATGGTTAACTATCGGAGCAGTTACCATGAAGATAATCAACAAGACAAGTAGAACGTCTACAAAAGGAGTAACGTTTATTTCGCTAAGTGGTTCATTTTGATCCCAGGAGTTGCCCATGTACTATCCATTCAAAACGATTAGTGAGTTCCATGCCGTAATTACGCATGGTGTTAGCTAAAATCCTGGTCTGATTACGGAAATAATTGTAGGCCATTAAAGCAGGAATTGCTGCCAGTAACCCTGCTGCGGTTGCAACCAATGCTTCTGAAATTCCTGGAGCAACTGAGGCAAGACTGGTAACCCCGGAAGTTCCTATGCTTTGAAAGGAATTTATAATTCCCAGTACTGTTCCGAATAAACCGATAAAAGGAGCTGCGCTTGAAATGGTTGCCAGAATGTTTAAACGGTTTTCTATGAATGCGTATCTTTCATTTATGTTCTGTTCAATCACCCTTTGTAGTTGCTGACTAAAATGTGGAAGCATCGAAGTGTTTTCATTAATGTCAGGTGTTGAGCGCTGTATTCGCTGACTCATTCTGGTTGCTTCCTGATAGGTGGCAGAGTACATCGATGCAAAAGCAGAATAAGGAAAATCTGCTGATACTTTTTTGATTTGATTAAGACTGGATTCGTTGAGGTAGATTTGGTAGAACTTCTGATTATCTTTGCGGATATTTATATACTGAAGTGTCTTTATAATGATGACGGCCCAGGAAAGGGCCGACATCAAAGCTAAAATGAGCAAGACGAGCTTTGCGATAAAACTTCCGCTCAGTACCATCCCGACTATGCTCGATTCGCCTAACCATTCGGTGAGCATAATTCTAAGAGAAGTCTATTAGTGACAGAGTTGTAAAAGTTTTTTTACAGGCGGGTGAACTCTACACGTCGATTTTTAGCCCAAGCAACTTCGTTGCTGCCGGAATCTGCTGGACGTTCCTCACCAAAACTGACCATAGTAAATTGTGATGGATTTGCTCCTAGACTGACTAGGTGGTCAAAGACAGCTTTCGTGCGTCTTTCTCCCAAAGCCAGGTTGTATTCATTGGTTCCACGTTCATCACAGTGACCTTCCAACTGAATATGTACATCCGGGTTTTCTGCGATCCATTCATAATTTTTCTGAATGATCTCTGCAAAGGCTGGGCTGATTGCACTCTTGTCGTAGTCAAAGTAGACCAGTTCCATTTCATTAACTGCAGTATCAGTTTCTTCAGCTGGTGCAGAAATGATAGTGACAGCTTTTGGTGCCTCAACGCTTTTATCCGCGTCCTGTTCCACCGCTATTTCACTTTTTTCTTTTGCTAATGCCTTCTTTTGTTCTATGGCTAGTACAGCTGCATTCTGTTCCTCAGCTGCTTTCTCTTCAGCAACCTTTTCTTCAGCAACCTTTTCTTCAGCAACCTTTTCTTCAGCA
>JACNKY010000390.1 GCA_014381795.1 Pseudomonadota bacterium
TGCCTTTCTATACAATTGGTCAACGCCGAGGACTTGGACTTAGTGACACGACGCCATATTATGTTATAAAAATAGATAAAGCCCAAAACAGGGTTGTTCTCGGAAAAGAAGCTGATTTGTTTTCACAAACAATTCATGTGTCCAGTGTCAACTGGGTGTCCATACAGGCACCGGAAAAACCATTACGTGTTTCTGCAAAACTGCGCTATGCACATCAGGGTGCGTATGCTACTGTTTTTCCTGCTACTGGGAATCAAGTCAGGGTGGAATTTGACTCTCCGGAACGCTCAGTAACTCCCGGACAAGCTGCTGTATTTTATCAGGATGATGTCCTCCTCGGAGGCGGTAGTATCGATAATTCACCTTGAACATATTCCAATCGACATAAGACAATGAATATCCTTTTGACGGGTTTTATGGGTGCTGGAAAGACCACAATTGGCCGTAAGTTAGCCAAATTGCTGGAATATTCTTTTGTTGATACGGATACTGAGATTGAAGAAGATCAAGGCTGTAGCGTTGCTGAAATTTTTAAATATGGTGGAGAAGAGTGTTTTCGTGAAATGGAAACTCAGCAGTTGGAAAAATTGAAAGATGTAGACAATTCTGTAATTGCAACAGGCGGCGGGATTATATTACGTAAACAAAATCGAGGTATGCTAAAGGAAATAGGCAAAAGAGTTTATTTGAAAGTAGCTCAGGCAGAATTACTACTGCGTCTGAAAAACGACCGTAACCGTCCATTATTAAAAGAAAGAGATCCAAAAACTGTCTTAAATGAAATGTTTGCAGAACGTGATTTGCTTTATGAGCAAGCAGAGTGTATTATAGAAACAGGTCAACAATCTCCGCAACAAATTGCTTCAGAAATAATACGCCAACTATGCAATGAAGTCACAGACCACAACTTTTGAATCAGCACTACAAAAACTTGAAGAAACGGTTGATAAGCTGGAAGAAGGAGCTATCCCTCTTGATGAAGCATTAACCACTTTTGAATCAGGTGTTCGCTGGAGTAGGGAATGCAACAAATTCCTCGAAAACGCAGAGCAACGTATAGAAAAAATTTTAAAGAATGAAAATGGCGAGTACGAACAAAAAGAATTTGTACTCGACTAATGAACACGGTTTTCGGAATATGTTCGAAAATCAAAACTAATATTTCAGAGATGTTCTGTCACCCCTAGACGGAAAGAAAGAATGGGGGATGCTGATTTCTGATTAATGAATTCTAGAAAATAAAACTGTAAGTCTACGCAAGTTCAAGCAAATGCTGGGTTGTACTATTAAATGTATAATCAGTTGCGTCACTACCGTTCCAATTTTCGATTTCTGATCTGTAAATCAAATATTTGTCGGAACATCCTGATTTTAAACTCATAATAATCAGGCAAAAATGGCAGAAATAGATAATAAAATCCTCATCAATGTTGAGGATGACGAAACCAGAATTGCGTTATTAAAAGGCAAAAAGCTGGATAACCTTTACATTGAACAAACCCACCGCTCTCAAAAAGTTGGTAATATTTATTGCGGTAAAGTAATAAAAGTACAACCTTCCTTTCAGGCAGCCTTCATTGATTACGGTGAAGAACGTCACGGTTTCCTTTCACTTTCCGATATAAACTTCCAAGTCTATAAACCAAGCCGTGAAGGACGTGGACGACCGTCCATCACTCAGGTTATTAAACCTGGACAAAAAGTTCTGGTCCAGGTAATCAAAGATGAAATAGGACACAAAGGAGCTTCAATCACCACAAATATTTCTTTGGCGGGACGCTTTCTTGTTTTTATGCCGGACAGTGACCGTGGAGGTGTTTCCAAAAAGATTGAAGATGAAGACCAAAGGGCACGCTTGCGTCACTTACTGAAAGGGCTCGGAACAGAAAATTCCTCTGCAATTATCCGTACAGTTGGCGTTGACCGTTCGCTCACTGAATTAAAACGCGACTACTCGATTTTACGCCGTACCTGGAATGAAATTAAAGACGAGTACGAAGAGCAATCAGCACCTGGAATACTGTTTCAAGAAGAAGATGCGATGCTGCGTATGATCCGTGATTACTACAATGACAGTGTTACGGAAGTTGTGATTGATGAACCGGTTGCTTTTCAACATGCTTTAGAGTTTTTTAAAACTCATATGCCTCCAGATCAAAAAAAACTGCAGCTTTATCTTGGTGAAAAATCTCTTTTTTCAACTTATGATATTGAAGGCCAGATTGAAGTACTGCACCACCAGCAGGTTCCTTTGCCTTCAGGCGGTTCATTGGTTATTATGCCCACAGAAGCACTTGTGGCAATTGACGTCAATTCCGGAAGATCCGCTCAAGAAAGAAACATTGAGGCTACCGCGTTACGTACAAACCTTGAGGCTGCAGATGAAGTTTCAAGACAGTTGCGTTTAAGAAACCTAGGTGGTTTGATTGTGGTGGATTTTATCGATATGGAAAACTCAAAAAACCGCCTTGCTGTAGAACAAAAGATTGAAGAAGAAATGTCTTCAGACAAAGCCAAGACTTCGTTTGGAGTAATCTCCAAATTCGGATTATTGGAATTGAGTCGTCAGCGAATTTCCAGCAGCTTGTCACTTAATTCTATTGAGATTACTTTGGCCAACCGGATTCTACGAAAAATTCATGATTCCGCAATTGAGCAAAAAGTGATGCAGATTTATCTCCGACTGCCTTTAAAATTGGCGATCCATCTGCTCAATATTAAAAGACAGCGTATAACTCAAATGGAAATGGATTATGGAATCCGTATTTCCATTACTCCTGACACTTTATTAGGAGATGAAGAAATCCCTGAAATGGAAGTTACTTTGAAAGGTCAGGGTGGTGGAGAAACCAGAACCTCCGTTCCTATTTCCGCCTCTGATATGCGTGACGATAAACCGGGCAATAAAAGAGGACGAGCTAAAAAAGAGCTGGATAAAAAGGACGATTCCGTAACTGCTGTAAATTCTCGGGAAAAGAAAATAGCGGATGAACAGGTCAAACCAACAGAAACTCCTGCTAAAACTTTGTCAAAAAATGACGAAGCAAAGTCCGTTAAAGAGTCCCGCCTGAAAGAGGGGCTTCCGGAAACAACTGCTGAAGCGAAAAATAAAACTGGAGACTCCGCCGTAAAGGGTCAGCAAAATACAGCTGAAGTGGATAATAAACAAACAGAAATCAGCAAGCCTTCAATAGATAAAGCAGAAAAAGCAGAGGAAACGGTAGTACTGTTT
>JACNKY010000369.1 GCA_014381795.1 Pseudomonadota bacterium
TTTCAAAGCTGTTCCCGTCCTTCGGGATGAAGTTTCTAAGATCAAAACATAGAGGACTCAAAAACAGCAAACACATTTCAGACTGGAATAAATGGTCACTTGCTACTTGCTATACAAAATAGATCCATTAATATAGGATGACTTTGAGCACTATGCAAAACTATGGATTCCTCTAGTGGAAGATTTGGAGGTGCGTTTCATGATTATTTTCTACCTTCAGAAGGAGCAAATGATATTGCATTAGCACTATTTCCTTTTCCCAGTTTAGCGACTTATGAACAATACCGCTCAGACTCTTTCAAAGACGAAGAGTGTACATTGGCATTTAAATATACAAAAGATACTGGTTGTGTCATGAGTTAGGAACGTATTTTTTTTCGCCCTGTTTTTTAATAAAGTGAATAATAGTAATAAAAGCAGGCCACTTTCACGAAACCTTATCGAATCGCAAGAGTTTGAAAAATGAAGTCACATTATAGAGCAGTAGTCATCGGAGGAGGCGTAATCGGCGCCAGCACCTTGTACCATTTGGCAAAAATGGGTTGGAACGATGTAGTGCTTGTGGAGAAGATCGAATACACTTCCGGCTCCACCTGGCATGCAGCTGGATTGTTGCCGTTGTTCAACATGAGTTATAGTGTTGGTAAAATCCATAAATATAGCGTGGACTTGTACCAAAGACTCGAAGCGGAAACCGGTCAGCATGTAAGTTTTCACAAAACCGGAAATCTGCGTCTCGCACGCAATCAGGAACGTATGGATGAGTACAAGCGTTATTGTGGAACTGCATCCACGATAGGTGTACCTTTTGAAATGATTGGCCCTGCTGAAATCAAAAAACTCTGGCCGTTTGCCAAAGTTGATGACCTCGTCGGTGCGCTTTATCATCCAGACGACGGTCATGTGGCGCCGGTCGATGTAACAATGGCCATGCTCAAAGGTGCACGCGCCAACGGGGCGGAAACGTACTCTGAAGTTGAAGTCACTTCCATGGCTCAAAAGCCGAATGACGAATGGGTTGTCAGCACCAACAAAGGTGACATTACCTGTGATGTTGTGATTTCCTGCACCGGAAATTATGCACGTGAAACCGGACGCATGGTCGGACTGGAATTGCCAGTTGTACCAGTTGAACACCAGTTTATCGTGACAGGACCAATTCCGGAGTTAGTTGAATACAACCGGGCAGGAAATCCTGAAATGGCGGTTTTACGTGAAAGCGATTCTTCGTATTACATGCGCCAAGAAGCAGACGGTTTGATTCTGGGCCCATACGAAAAAGGTGCACCGTGTTGGGGACTGGACGGAGTTCCGGAAGGTTTTGGTAAAGAGCTTTTGCCGCCAGATTTAGAACGTCTTGAACCGCACATAATCGCTGCCGGTGAGCGTGTCCCATTGTTTGAAACAGCTGGAATAAAAGACCACATCAACGGTCCAATCGCTTACACTCCGGATGGCAATCCGATGGTAGGACCAGCCTGGGGATTACGCAATTTCTGGCTTTCTGAAGGACACAGTTTCGGCATCACTGCCGCAGGAGGTTCCGGAAGACATCTCGCGGAATGGATTGTTGAAGGTTCTCCAAGTATTGACATGATGGGTGTTGACCCTCGACGTTTCAGCGCAACTCAGTCAACACGTGATTTTATCAAAGCTAAAAACGAAGAATGTTACGAACATGTTTTTGAGATTCATTATGATTTTGAAGAACGCACAGCGGCGCGGCCCGCAAAAATGAGTCCAATTTATGAGCGGCAAAAAGCCCTTAATGCGGCGTTTGGTCAACGTTACGGCTGGGAACGACCAAACTGGTTTGCACCAGAAGGTACAGAACCTTTCAACAAATACAGTTTCCGTACTCGCCGCACAAACTGGTTTGAAACAGTTGGTGAAGAAGTGAAAGCCGTGCGTGAAAAAGTCGGTTTACTTGATTTAACTTCTTTCACTAAACACCAAATTTCTGGTCCTGGAGCGGAAGATTATTTAAATAAAATGATAGCCAACCGCCTTCCTATTAAACAAGGCGGTACTGTATTAGGACACGCGCTCACAGCTTCTGGAGGTGTTGAATCTGAATTCACGATTACACGTGACGGCGATAAATTTTTTGCAGTCAGTTCCGGTTCTGCTGAACGTCACGACCACGATGTTTTACTGCGTACACTCCCGCGTGACGGTAGCGTAGGCCTGAAAAATATTACTCTCGAACATGGTACATTGGTGGTTTGCGGTCCACGCTCGCGTGATCTGCTGTCAAAAATTACGGATGCGGACCTCACTAATGACGGATTTCCGTGGCTCACTTCACAGCGAATTACAGTTGCCGGTGTTTCCTTACTGGCTTTGCGTGTCAACTTTGTGGGCGAACTTGGCTGGGAGTTTCACCATCCAATTGATCAACAAGTTCATTTATTTGATTCAATTGTTGAGGCCGGAGAAGAGTTTGGTTTGCGGCACTTTGGCATGTACGCCATGGAATCAATGCGTCTCGAAAAATCATACCGCATGTGGGGGTCCGATTTGACTCGTGAATATTCGATCCTGGAAGCCGGACTCAGCCGTTTTGTACGCCTCAAAAAAGATGAGTTTGTGGGCAAAGAAGCTCTGCTTAAGCAAAAAGAAACTGGAGTTGCCCAGGAATTTGTCACGCTAGAAATTGATGTTACTGATGCAGATGCATTAGGCAGCGAACCTATTTTCCGCAATGGCGAAATGGTAGGCCGTGCTACCTCAGGCTGTTACGGACACAGTATTGGAAAAAGTCTAGCGCTGGCCTATGTCAAAAGTGGAAACGGAGACATTGGAACAGAGTTAGAAATCGAAATACTTGGTGAACGTCGAGCTGCCCGTGTGATCCCGGAATCACCCTGTGATCCGGATAATTTAAAATTACGCGCATAATAACACATACTCCAAGGCAGGGAATTCACAACCCTGCTTACTTCACAAAATTGAGATTAGCCCAAAAAGAGATTAAAAAGAAAAGAGATTAAAAAGATGCCTCTCGAAACCTGGTTAACCTATACATTTATCACTACAACATTTTTGCTGATTCCAGGTCCAACTCTGATTTTGGTGATCAGTTATTCTCTTTTAAGAGGAAGATCAGCGGTTATGGCTTTGGTTGTAGGAGTGGGACTTGGAGACTTGACCGCACTGATACTTTCCTTTTTAGGAGTAGGTTTGTTATTGGAAACAGTTGCAACAGCGTTTTATTTTTTCAAATGGTTTGGAGCAGCTTATTTGATTTGGTTGGGAATTAAAATGTGGAGGAATTCTACAGATGAAATTGAGATTCCTGTAAAAGATAAGCAGAATACTTCCCGTGAAATATTGAGAAACGCATATGTGACTACAGCGCTGAATCCAAAAAGTATCATCTTTTTCCTGGCTTTTATGCCTCAATTTATGGAACCTGAACTACCGTTTGGACCTCAGGCAGTAGTGCTTGGTGGAACATTTTTTGTGCTGGCAATCATGATAGTAATTGCCTATGCGCTACTTGCGAGTTACACAGGGAAAAGATTGCGGATGTCTAAAATTCAGCGTTGGTCTCATCGGATTGGAGGTGGATTGTTGATAGGAGCAGGTGGAATGACCGCAGTCAGTTCATGAAAGTCTTAGTCAGACTATAAACAATTTAATTCCATAAAAAAGCACTCGTCTTTTTTCCCATTATCTTACCGTCAAAAACAAGCTTTGCCGCAGATCCTCCTGCTCCTGCACAAACATGTAAGGGCAGCAAGTGCTCCTCTCTTGGCTGACAATACCTTGCAAAAGGTGCTTCTGCCCACTTTATTAGTTTTTGCTCACGCACATTTGGAGCATAATTTTGATTGGTACAGGCGTCAATCAACCACATTTCGAATTCCTCATTTTTATGGTCAAGAGAATTTTTTAGAGACATCAGGGACTGCATATTATGGAACGATAATCCTGAACCAATGATTAAAGTATTTTCTGAGCTCAACTTTGACAATGCCTTACCTATTTTAAGATGCGATTCCGGATCTAAATTATTCAAGAGTGATAACTGGACACAGGGGATATTTGCTTCAGGGAACAGTATTTTCAACGGAACAAAAACACCATGATCAAAACCACGCTGGTCTGACAATTTACTTTCAATACCGTTTTCCCTCAGTAGATCCGAAATTTTGTGCGCAAGTACAGGTGCCCCGGGTGCAGGATATTCAAGCTGATACGATTCTTCCGGAAATCCGTAATAATCATAGATTAAGGACGGATTATTACCACTTGTGATTGTTACTAGCTCTTCTTCCCAATGAGCGCTGATGATCAGAATTGATGCAGGTATACCAAGGCTCGGGATAATTTCATGCATAAATTTTATCATCTCCTGATGATTTGTGTCTCCCAGAAGAGGCAATGGTCCTCCGCCATGAGGTAGAAATAAGATAGGACTGTGTTGGTTTTTCATGTGTTTTAAATTAATACTTATTTATTCGAAAAAGTCCTAAAACCACGTTATTTAGTACTGAATGAGAAACCTTCTAGCATTCACTAATTCATTAAGATTCATTACGCTGACTCACAATAGCCAACCATGGTTGCTCTTCCTTAGGTTTTCCTTCAGGACGGTAATAATGCTCAACTATTTTAAAGCCGGCTTGCTGAAGAAATAATTGACTGGTCTCAAATTCCATGTAATGAGCGTAGCGTTGCCCCTGCCAACCCTCCGCATTTCCTCTGGGATTAGAAGAAAATAAAATACCATCTTTTTTTAAAGCAAAGTGTAATTCTGTTAAAACCCTGGGAAGTTCTTGACTTGGAACACAAAACAACGACGCATTAGCAAAAATTCCATCGTAACTGTTTTCTTCCAATTCAAGTTTGAGAAATTGTTGATTTAGAAATGATCGGCCGTGCTACCTCCGGTTGTTATGGACACAGTATTGGAAAGAGTCTGGCACTGGCTTATGTCCTAAGCGGTAACGGCGACATTGGAACATCGTTGGAAATTGAAATCCTTGGTGAACGAAGGCCTGCTCGTGTGATTCAGGAATCGCCATGTGACCCCGATAATTTAAAACTTCGTGCATAAAGAAATAGTAAATTGAAGCTCCTTCCCTGTTAGTCATAAGCAGAAAGATGAATTATCCTGCCATTGAGATAGAGTTGCATCAGTAGCTCTTGAGTTAATCTATTAGGTGCTGGATCATACTTATACTTTAAAAGTTAAATATAATAACTTAAATTATCTATTTTAGTTGCCAACAGTATTGTTCAATAAGGTGACCATCTCAGAATGTTGAATTACTTCATTTATTTACAAGAAATTTCCAGCCAGAATATCGTTAAATTAACGATGAATTAGTATAATAAATTCATTATAGATAGTAATTATTTAACTGATGTTAAGTTGATTAAAATTCTATATTAATGGAATATGAATAATGATAAATATTAATCATATTCCTCAACCTTCTGACCTCTAATTAAATAAGTAGTTTCAGTATCATAAGTCTGCTGGCCAAAATCATTCGAACCTTCTATAAAGTATTCTCCTATTTCAACGATACCACTAACCCAAACAGCGTACATAAGCTTCTCAAAATGTACCGACTTATCCAATATTACGTGAATTACTTGATTTGGTGGTGGTGGTGGGACATGGATACACGCCCCAAAAGTCGGAACAAGCAGGAACTCTTTAACATATTCAAAACCATCATCACCCTCCAAAGGGACAGCAAATCCTGGTATTTTTATCGGTTTGCCCATTAATTTCCTTATGCTTTCAGGCATCTCTCCTGTTTTGTAGTTTAGTTTTCTCAAATCTGACCAGGTAACCAATTTTGTCTCAAAATTTGAACTTGAAACAAGAGATGGAAGAACTAAAAAAGTAAATAGAACAAAACTTTTAATAATTTTTACCATATTTTTTCCTTTATGTTTATAAACGTATTGTCATACCGTCTACAAGTGATTGACGATAAGCCTTAAATGCTGGAATTACTCCCATAAACATTGCGGCCAGTATAATTCCTCCTAGTAAAAATAAATCCTTGAAACTTGGTGGATTAATAGGAAGGAATAAACCGAAGTATGTTTCTAATAGCGGCCTTGAAACAAATAATGTGATATATAAAAAACACAGGCCAAAAAGAATACCTGTAAAAGTTAAAAACACAGCTTCAAAAATAAGTAAAAAGGATATTGTACTTGGTCCAGCTCCAACCGATCGAAGTATTGCCATTTCTCTTCTGCGCTCATTAAGTCCCGACAACAAAGCAGTTAACATCCCTAGAAGTCCGGTAAAAAGAACGAACCAGGAGATTACTCTTAATCCTGTTTCTGCTGTCCTTAGTATATTCCAAAGCTCTTGAAGAGCAACTCCAGGCATAATTGCACTAAGTGGTTCTTCTTTATAAGTATTTATTTCACGCTGTAAGCTAAATACATGTATCTTGGATTTCAAGCCAATAAGAAATGAGGTTATTTCCTCAGATTTTAGGTCTCTTTTCAAAATATCTTCTGAACTAAGGCTTTCTCCTTCCATGGGGGGAGCTCCACTTTCCCAGTCAATGTGCATAGCAGTAATTCCTTCTAAACTGACGTGAACAGTTTGATCGACTGGAGTTCCTGTAGGGCGTAGAATACCTACCACTTTAAAAGGTCTGTCATCATGCTTAAGAAAGGATTTATTCCCAGTTCCGTGAGCAATTATTATATCTTCATTCAGCTGATAATTGAGATTTCTTGCTACTTCACTTCCAATCACTGCATCAAAAAGTTTTGAAAATGATTTCCCCTTGGAAAATCCTAATTTCTTTTTACTCCCATAACGAAAATACTTAAAATAGTTTTGGTTGGTACCTAGTACCCTAAACCCCCTATGGGAATCTCCTAAGGATATAGGTATCGTCCATTTCACTCTTTTATCATTGTTAAATTCAATATAACTTTCCCAACTAAGATTATTAGGAGCGTTACCTATACGAAAAATTGAATATAGAAGAAGTTGTAATGAGCCTCCCCTAGCTCCAACTATAATATCTGTCCCAGATACTGCACTACTGAAACTACCCCTTACTCCTTGACGAATATTTTCTACACCAAGCAATAAAGTAACACTAATAGAAATAGAAAAAATTGTAAGAACTGCTGTACTTCTTCTATTCCATAAACTCCTAACAAATAAATTTATCATTAAATCCTTAATTCTTGATAATATTTATTTCATTCATTGAAAATTTCTTTTTGAAAAGCTCGCTTAGTGAGGAATCATGACTTACAAAGAGTAAGGTGCTTCCTGCTTTTTTGCATTCACTGAAGAGTAGATCAAGAAAGGAATGACGAAGGTCTGCATCTAAAGCAGAAGTGGGTTCATCCGCAATAATCAATTCAGGATTACCAATTAAAGCCCTTGCTGCTGCGACTCTTTGCTGCTGACCTACGCTTAGCTCAGTTACTGGACTTTTCTCTGCTAGCTGCTCCCCTAGTCCTAATGCTTTTAAAAGCCTCTGGGCTTCTTTGACTTGATCAACTTTTGTCCTACCAGCCCTCTTGGAACGAATTTTTGAGAAACTTAGCGGTAGTATTACATTTTCTTCAATCGAGAGGTACGGCAGAAGATTGAAAAGCTGGAAGGTTAATCCAATATGATCGACTCTAAAAGAATCCCTTGCGGAACTAGAAAGACTCTTTATTTCTGTTCCAAGCACCTGAAGGGTTCCTGATTCTGAAACTAAAATTCCACCAACAAGAGCAAGTAAGGTTGACTTACCACTTCCACTTGGTCCTTGCAAAAAAACATGATCATGTTGATTCACGAGCAATTCTGGCAGATTTAATAACTCTCTGCCAGAATTTTTCCAACTGAAACAAACATTTTTAAAATCTAAAATTGTCTCAGCCATGGATTATTTCCATCCTTTTATTCGATCATCCTTAGATTCTAACTCAAGTGAACCTTGACCATTATTAGAAATCCAATTAACCCGAATTTCCTCAATCTGGGGAAAAAAGGTCATTAGTTGAGTTCCTATAGAATCAATCTCATCTAAATGTTGACAATTCCAGTAATAGTTGGATTTGAATTCAGAATGAATTTCAGATTTTTCTGACTCATTATGACCATGTTCTTCTTCTTTTTCTGACTCATCATGACCATGTTCCTCTTCAGCTTCATCACCATGTTCTTCCTCGTGGGAGAATAGGCTTTGGGAAACATTCATACCTACTAAAATACATTCAGCCTTAGTAGTTTTCGAGAAAAGTTTGGAGGGGTCGGAGAGGATTTTTATGGCTTTATTAAAATTCTCCCTCTTGCTTTGTGATTTTGGATAATGCTCAAAACCTATCAAACTTTCGGAAGGCACTTCAAATTCTACCTGAAGTTTTTCTTCTTCCATGACCATCTTTATTATAGCCGCACCATGCTCATGAGAATCTTTCTGACGAACAACTTGAGCAAAAATATCAAACGATACAAGTATACATACCAGTACAAGAAAAATATTTTTCATATTTAGTTTATTATTTCGAAGTTATAGATTTACTACTATTTATCTAAAATTATCAAACTTCAAAAAGGGGGGGGCCTCTTGCAGGTAGGAACTGCTCTGCTAATAATTTGGGGAGTTTTTTATAATTTTTGAAATACTTATCACCATCAATAGAGTAAGCAATAATAGGTCTCTTAATAATAATAAAGAAAGACTTAAATGAGTCTAAATTAACAAGTTGTTCTGAATCGTTTGATTGATCACTTGGAGATAGTGGAGGGTGTGAGTGCTCTTCATCTTGGCAGTCAACATATATTAAGTCTCCAAGGCTAGTTTGAAAATATATTTTATTCTGAAAATTTGGTAATGTTGATTGAAAGAACAGCACAAACAACAACATCAAAACCAAAATAAATTTTGTCTTAGGAAAATAATTTTTTGACATTTAATTTAAGTTATGATGATTACACATGCTGTATTATAAATAATTCTATTAATAGTAATTTATTATTTATGCATAATTGTCAATTTATTTTAAAAAATAATGAACAAAGCTGTCTCAAAGTAACTTAACCTCGAGCTAAAATAGAAATTTATAATTATATTGATATTTAATGATTTTCACATATACCATTAAGATTCATTGCGCTGACTCACAATAGCCAACCATGGTTGCTCTTCCTTAGGTTTTCCTTCAGGACGGTAATAATGCTCAACTATTTTAAAGCCGGCTTGCTGAAGAAATAATTGACTGGTCTCAAATTCCATGTAATGAGCGTAGCGTTGCCCCTGCCAACCCTCCGCATTTCCTCTGGGATTAGAAGAAAATAAAATACCATCTTTTTTTAAAGCAAAGTGTAATTCTGTTAAAACCCTGGGAAGTTCTTGACTTGGAACACAAAACAACGACGCATTAGCAAAAATTCCATCGTAACTGTTTTCTTCCAATTCAAGTTTGAGAAATTGTTGATTTAGAGTTGGACAGCCACTTTGCTCTTGCGCCATTTTACAAAATTCTTTGCAGCCGTCCAAGCCTGTCGGTCTATGTCCCAATTCCTTAAAAACACATAAGTCCCGGCCAGGACCACAACCAAAATCAAGAATATCGAGAGTTTTTTCTTTGGGAAGCGCGTCTAGCAAAGCAGCTATATTTTGACTTACATCATGATCTTTAGTACCAAGACGAAATGACTCCGCGCTTTCTTCATAATGAGCAATATTTAATTTTTCTATTTCTTCCAGATCGACAAGCGATTTATTTATCGGCATATGAATATTTATTTTTTTGCTTCAGTTTATTACAGTTTGGGTTAGTCCTATTGTCTCACCTTTATTGAATCGAATTAACTTCACAGAACGCCTCGTTGCAACAGGCCCCGTCCTCAATATCTGTTCGAATTTTCGCATCAAGGAGTGCATTAACGGTTTGACCATTTTTGCTTGCGGATAGCCATGTACCCTTCGGAGTGTAAAGCACTCCAGGCAAGACAGCGTCAGTAATCCGTGCGGTTAGTAATGTCTCACCACGCTCGTTGTGAACTCGTACTTTATCATTGTCTGAAATACCTCGAACTTCAGCGTCACGTGGGTTGATCTCAACTTCTTCCTGCCCTTCAGAGAGGACACAACCACCAAAAGTTGAATTGGTCCTTTTCAAAGACGAGGGTGAGATTATTGAAAGTGGATATTGACTCTCCACCGATTCAAAACGAGGCAGGCCATATCCAAACCGAGCCTCCAGGTCCTGACTAAATAACTCGATCTTGCCGGAGTCCGTACTTGGTAAAACCGTTTTACAGAGAATAAGCTCTTCCCCATACTTTGTCACCATTGCCAGTGCCTTGTCCAGAGCTAACTCACTCGGCTTGGTTCCACCTAAGCGTGGATCATCGTCAGCAAATGCAACGTCCATCAATTCAGCATCCGTCTCCTGAAAGATAGGATCGTCGAATCCAAACCGTGCAGCAAGGCGACGGAAAATTTCAGTGTTGGGCAAAGACTCTCCAACGCAAGGAATAACTGGCTCAGCTCTTTGCAGGTAGTCATGACCGTATGATCCATAGATATCGGCGAATTCGAAATGACTCGCCGCAGGAAGTATTACATCGCAATAGGACATGGAATCGGTCATTACTACATCAGCACCCACAATGAATAAATCTTCCTGCGACAGTGCTTTGCGCATCCGATTCTGGTCAGGATGTGTAATGACTGGATTGTGGTTATATATGAACACCACCTTTACTAGCGGAACCATCGATTTGTCCAGCAAAACTTCTGAAGTGTCTACGATGTTGATCGTCCTGGTTCCTGCCGGAACCAGATCAGGACGCTGTAGCCTGTCAGTTGTCTTCGGAAAGGAATTTCCTACCTTAGCGAATACACCTGCACCCAATCGCCCATGATTGCCTGTAAGGGCCTGCAAGGCCATCGCTGCACGAATTCCAGATCCGCCGCTATGCCCACGTTCCAGCCCATTACCTACAGAGACACCTACGACCTTTCCGCCTGCGTACAGATCTGCGAGTCTGTTAAATTTTTCGATGTCGATTTTGCAAATTTCTACTGCCATTTCAGGGGTATGGATACGAGCATTTTCCATATATGATTCATAGCCATAGACCCATTTTTCGATAAAATTCGTGTCGTGTGAACCACGCCGTTCCAACTCAGCGGCCAGTGCCAGTGCCAGAACCACGTCAGTACCGGGCTTGATCTGGATGAACAAGTCAGCTTGTTCAGCAATCCGCGTACGCTTGGGGTCAATCACTATCAGCTTTGCAGCATGATTATCTCTCGCTTTCTTAATCACACGCGACAAATGAAGATTTGAGACAGTTACGTTGTTGCCCCAGATGATAACCAGATCTGAATTACTCATTTGCTCAGGCGGCATTCCGGGGGCGGAACCAAAAAGGCTCTTATAGGCTGATCCACGAACGAGACCGCAGAGTTGACCACGTGAAAGCAAGGATGCACCTAGCTTGTGAAAGAACCGGAGGTCCATCGAACCTCCCGCAAGTTCACCATGTGGTCCCGCGTAATTAAGTGGCATAACCGTTTGGGGACCGTGCTTTCTAATTGCGGAAGTAAAACCGGCATGAACAAGATCGAAAGCATCATCCCAAGAGATACGCTCAAACTGATTTCCTCCACGCTGGCCAATCCGTTTTAGTGGATGGGTCAAACGATTTGCACCATGCAAGAAATCTGGATAAGCTCGCATGACCTTATTGCATATTACACCTGCGGTATATGGATTGGCCTTCGAACCTCGTACTTCCAAAACAAGTTTGCCATCGGTCTTTACTGACAAACTACAGGTGTCAGGACAATCCAGCGGACAGACACTGTGTTTTGTTTTGATGTTTTCGTTAATCAACATGATTTTGTTTCTTTATCAGTTTTGTTTAATAAAATTTTGAAATACAAAATATCATTAAATCAGTAACATTTTACTAAGTTTAATATATATTTTTAAAGTTCCTGATCAGCTTTTGCTGCAAAGATAAAATCACTTTCTGTCAAACCATCAATTTTGTGAGTCCAGATGCTCAATTTAGCCTTGCCCCATGCTAAATAGATGTCTGGATGATGATTTTGATTTTCTGCAAGTTCACCAACTTTAATCGTAAAATCAAGGGCTTTTTTAAAGTTACTAAACAAGTATTCTTTTTCTAAGTGATGTTCGTCAATTATTTCCCAGCCGTTTCTTAATTTTTGTTGAAAATCAGCCAACTCATCACCTTTCAAAGGTGGAACTCCACCTCTGCAGGGAATACATGTTCCTTCTGCTAACTCACTCATTTTAAACCTCCATACTGCATGTCAGGATTTATCTTCAAAATCAAATAATTTTAATAAATAGAAATTACCCGTAATCCTAAAGGTGAAAATAATAGTTATTATACGTTTATTAAATTGCTAATTCATCATCATTTATCTTGGAAGGCAACTTGGACATATACTGTAAGAACTCCATCTGCTTACCTTCATGATCGTTGAATAAAACAAGCTTAGGATCTGCTAGACATTGTTAAACGCAGGATGGTATCTAACTGTCCCGCTTTTCCCGCTTAAAGCTCTAGGTTCTAGTTCAACTGCCATAAACACTTCATCTGAAACATTGTATTCGCATTTAATGCCGAATCCGGAAGCAGGAGAAAAACCAAAACGCGGGTAATATCGCGGATGGCCTAAAACAACTAGCGCAGTATAGCTCCGTTGTCGGCACTGCTCAAGACCTGTCTCAACAAGTGCAGAACCAAAACCTTTGCGTTGGTGTTCAGGTGCAACCGCCATTGGAGCAAGCCCCATCAGCTTTAGCTCAGGATGTCCGGACAGTTTAACAGTTGAAAACATGATATGGCCGACGATGTCCTGACTTTCCTCGCAAACGAGAGAAATAACGGGCTGTGACTGTTCTCTTAAGATGTCTACAAGTTTGGCTTCAGCAGATGTTTCAAAGGCTTTCTCATTGACGGCATACACAGCTTCACAATCTTTTTGTTTTTCGGATCGTATCAGCATAATAATTTATTTATTCCTAAAGTTCTCTGGTCATAAATACACTATTCGGATCGTCCACATAATCTGCGAAAGGTTCACAGTAGACAAATCCGAAATTTTCATATAGTTTTCTAGCTGGTTCAAAGGCAGCCATAGAGCCCGTTTCCAAACTTAATCTTCTGTAGTTGCCCTCTTTTGCCTGATTCATAATATGACGGAGAATCTTCCGTGCTACTCCTTTTTTTAAATGTAATGAAGCTGTACGCATCGACTTTATTTCCGCGTTCAAACTATCCAACTCTTTCAACGCACCGCAGCCAACCAAGTTTCCTTCTTCCCAACCACTCCAGAAAGTAATTCCCGGTTTTTGCAACTCAATAATATTTAAAGCATGAGTGCTCTCTGGAGGAGAATTTTGAGACATCTCTATAAGATGTTCGTTTAATAATTCCTTTATTTCAACACCTGTTAAATCATCGATTTTTATTAACATAATTTAATTTTCAAACTCCTCCTACGACTGTAACTGATGCCTTGAGAAAAAACTTTCTGAGACAATATTGATCTTTGAAATAAGTCTGAGCGTGGAACATTGTGTATATTTTAATGAATAAACAGGTAAAACAATCTTTGGGAATTAATTCGAAGAACATCACGCAAAAAAGCTAAGTTTAACAGCCATAATCAAGATGACAACCTCAAAAAATCGGTTTGTCAATAGATCATCTTTTATCAGCACCCTGTGTGTGCCTGCATAACCGCAGATTAAACAAGCTGCCGGCAATGCAATTACAATGGGAAAGTCGATTGCATCCTTGGTAATGAAGGTAATTAGAGCGCTCAGTGCGATTTACTGCACTAAATTCAGAAAATTCAATCCCAGTATGGACAACAATGATACACGCCGTAAATACTTCCGTAAAAATTTGTGATCAAACCAAAATAAATATGAGATCTATTGTAAATGAGGGAATCATTTTGAAACTTTAATTTCAGGAATTGAACGACAATAACCGCTAATGAGCAACCGCGTAAAGCTAAGTCTTTCAAAGAACCTCCAACAATCAGCAACAGTCTGAAATCGCTCAGCAGTTCATGGAGCTAGTATCCATAAGCAGGATGCTTCCGGGAGTCATTAACTTAATGCACTACCATCTCATTATTTCATAAACAATGGTGCTGAAAACAATAGGGCACCCTTTTGCGATTTTTTCAGCTTCATCAAGGTTTTTGGCTTTAATGATTGTGAAACCGGTGGTGGAGTCTTTTCCGAAAGGAAGCTCTGTGGTTCCCGTTGCTGAAATTTCCCTGCCACCTTGGTGAAAACCTCCCTTATCAACCTGTATGTCTGCAATTGACTCAAACCATTTGCCCCATGCACCCATTTGTTCAGGCGTTGGTTTTTCAAATCCGTTATGTAAAATCAGGTAGTCGTTCATGTTAGTTTCCTTGTTAATTTTATTAAAAAAGTTGTGTTCCATCCGTTTGTGTAGGAGCTACTTCAGCCTCTCCTGAAAACAGTAACACAATAACTGCGGTATTCTTCATTAAAGCTAACCGCATCTTTCCGCAGCAAGATAAAATCACTCATTCAGCAAGCAGGTAATCTTAATTATGCTGAGACTCTGCTAATCAAACAGCATGGATAAAAAATCACAATTCTTGAAAAAACGAGTTCCCTTAACGTACTGACAAATAAAAGTCGCTGATCCTCAAATGGAATTTCGCCAATACACATTGCCAGTCGTGCAGGTTCTCAACGTTCACCATGAAAATCGAAATATGATAACATTATTTTGCTCATCTTTACTACTCCTTAAGTTAAAAGTAGATTATTAAAAACCAGTGATTTTAATATTTCATCACTGCTTTGTCTTTAGAATGGATAATTCGGTGGTTCAAACTCACTCCGCAAGGTTTCAACTATCTTATGGCTGGCACAGCCCTCCAGATGATCATTCACCAAACCCATCGCCTGCATGAAAGCATAGGCTGTTGTAGGTCCAAAAAATTTCCAGCCACGATTCTTCAAGTCTTTACTTAATAATTGAGAGGTCTTGGTGATGCTTGGAATCGGGTGGCTGTATTCACCTTTACCAATGTGTGTTTCAGGCGAAGCAGGCTGCCACTGCCAAATGTAGGCAGCAAGACTGCCAAACTCATCAACAAGCTCAATTGCGCGACTTGCATTATTGATGGTCGCTTCTATTTTACCACGATGACGAATGATACCTGAATTCTCTAAGAGCCTCGCAACATTGTTATCATCAAAGCCTGAAATCTTACTAAAGTTGAAACCGGCGAATGCTTGCCGGAAATTTTCCCGTTTACGCAGAATTGTCAGCCATGAAAGACCGGACTGAAAACCTTCCAGACAAATTTTTTCAAAAAGCTGAATATCATTGGAGACGGGACGTCCCCACTCTTCGTCATGGTAATTTCGGTAATCCAGATGATCGTTATCCCACCAGCAACGAGTAATTCCATCTTCAGCTGTATGTAAGTGTTTATGATCCATTTTGTGAATTTTTCGTTAATTGAAGTGAAGTGCACAGCAAGTCAAAGACAGTTTCCGGACTGCATTCATCTGTATTTGTTAGCTTTATCTGATTTTTTACTGAATTAATCAAACTAAAACTTGTATTAACAACACAGCTGCTAATGTAAACAGCAATGCTCTGATAATTTTTTGGTAGAATTTTTCATTGATTTTTTTCTTTAGAGCAATTCCGACATACAAGCCAATTGAGCTGACAATGAGCATTACAGACGAAGTTGAAAGTTCATTCAGCGTAAATTCATCATTGAGAGTGAATAAAAGGATCTGGATGATTTTACCAAATAAAAAGCATAAATTAGCAGCCTGTACAATTTCACTTTTTGAATGTTTTGACTCCAGAGAATAGATAATAAGTACAGGTCCCATAACATTCGTCAGACCCCCTACAACCCCGGCTGAAACTCCAAAAATGAGTTTTGAGAGTCTCGGATAAACTCTGATCCATGAAAGTTCTAACTTTGTTTTTTCAAAAAGCAGATAAATTAAAATTACTATTCCAAGCAACCCCTTAAAATAAGTGGAATTAACAGACAGCAAAATTTGCGTTCCTACAGCACTCCCCAGTAGGGCGTATAAAGCCAGTGAAAGGTGCCGCCGGGCTGCAAGAAAAACATCTCCCTCACTAATTAAACTGATCATATTTGCCAGCAGTGTTGGGATAAATGTTAAGACAATTGCTGTTTGAAGGTCGGTAAAAAGTGCTAACAGCGGGGTTGCCACCATCGGAAAGCCAAAGCCGATACTTCCATGAATAAAGGCTGCTAAGCAGAATATAAATGTAATAAATATCCAGGCCTCATAGCTAAAATTCATGAGAAGTTTAATCC
>JACNKY010000157.1 GCA_014381795.1 Pseudomonadota bacterium
CCTGTGGGCCAATCAATTCGATTGCACGGTCCCGGTCTTTTAAGCCCGGCAATTGGATTACAATGTTGTTTGCACCTTGCTTCTGCAGAGAAGGTTCACTGATGCCCAAACTGTCTATCCGGTTTCGTAAAACTTCTAAAGCCTGACTAACCGCGCTTTCACGAATACGGTTTGCCTCATCTTCTTTGAGGCTTAAGAAAGTCAGTTCACCCTCCGGCTGCTGATCAAACTGGACAAGAAAACGGTCGTACGGCTCCAGCTCAAGGTTTACTTTTTTGCCGGCTTCCATTTCAACAATCAGCGAACCTGCCGTTTGACGTACCTCTACAAAATCAATCTGTTCGTCAATCAGCAAATCTTCCAGTTCAACTGCTGTACGTCGAATAATTTCCTTGACCGCTTCCTCTACTTTGATTTCAATATCGAGGTACATCCCTCCCTGTAAATCAAGACCAAGATTTACTTTGTTATCCACTGTCTGTGGATCAACTCCTGGTTGATATGCTCTGTAAGTTGGGAATGCGTAATAAAGTGCGGCAATCAAAACGATCAGGATGATGCCTCCTTTGAATTTTATGTCCATGTATTTCGGTTGTAAATTTACAGATTGTGAGATTCGGTTTTACAAAACAAACAAAAATGCTGCTCGGTTTATGTTCAAATATTATGCTCAAAGACTCTGCTGAAATGCTAAATTTAGCTCAGGTTTAGCAAGCTGCTTATTCTTCTTCTTTATCTTTTTTGCTTACTTTTTTAGTTGTTTTCTTCGCAACTTTCTTTTTTTCTTCCTTTTTTTCAACAGAATCATCATCTTCTTTATCCTCTTTGCTTTCAGCAATTTTTTTATCCATCCGGGCCACCTGCTGGCGCTCAATTTGGATTTGCACTTTACTGGCAATTTCAAGGGTGATGCGGTCGTCTCCGACTTTTACAATCGTACCAAAGATACCGCCATTGGTGATAACCTTGTCGCCTTTGCTCAGACTATCCACCATGCGCACGTGTTCTTTCTGCTTTTTTTGCTGCGGACGGATGATCAGGAACCAGAACACTCCAAGGATTAATACAAGTGGGATAAATTGGAAAAAAGGACTTTGTGATGCCGCGTCTCCAGCGGATTGGGCATAGGCGACTGAAACAAATGGATACATGAAAATTACTCCTCAAAAAGTGAATTATTAAACAAACGTTAAAATATAGCACTTCTTGTTAAAAATTTCACGTCTAAATCAACATAAAATTAAATTATTTTTCTCTTAAAAATTGTTGGAATCTTAAAAGCAGCCATTCCTGCTCAAGAGGGAATCCAGTGAAACTGCTTAATATCTTGTGTTCAAACAGTTTTGGTGAGTCTGCAGGAAATAATTTGTGTGAACAGTTCTAGAAAAAATGTCACTGTTTGTTTAATCTTAAACTTGTCAGTCAAGTACAATCTAGGGAATTAAATAGACTCTGCACCTATGCCGGCATCCTGTAGAGGAATTTTCGTAAGCTGGGTTAGGCAAAAGCCGTAACCCGGATACGCTCACTGTGGATTTAAGGAAGAAGTTTTGAACAAAACACTAGAGGATTCAATAACCAGCTTTTTATACAAATATCCGGAAGTCCCACCTAGTACAAACCAAAAAAACGCAGAGGTGACCAAAGACGCAATCGCAAATTGTGCTGAAAGTTCTGCTGGAACATTGCTTTCAAACAAGAAAGGATGTGGTGCACCGATCAAGTGCGGTGCTGCAAGCAAAGCAAGAGCAGCAATTTTTGCTAGGATGGTTTTGCTTTCCGTAAAAAGACCAATGCCGATAGCTGTAGCGATCACGGTGCCGATCCACCAGACTTGACGTGACTCGAGAGCCGCGGCTGTCATTCCAGGAAGTTCCGGAGGAAGTCCTAAAGCGGGAGCTAAAGCAAAAACAGCAAATCCCGCTGCTCCCCAAAGTATACCCGAATTCATATCAACCGTTTTTCCACGCAGCAAAAACACGGCAACGAGCATCAGACTGAAAGCAATTCCGGTAACAATATTTGAAACAGCAGTATAAAAAGTACGCTCCGCCCCATCTCCCGGTGCCCAGTTTTCTGTAGCATGAGCAACTCCAGCATGGTCGTGTGCGGCAGGCAGATTTTCGTGTGGTGTTGCCACTCTTTGGTGCACATCAAGCGCAACTCCATTCAAGACATGAGTATGCGTAATTCCGGAAGCCACATGAGAATGAGGAAGAGCAATTTCAGCTATTTCATATTTTTCCGCCTCAAGGATCAGCGGTGTGACCCTCAGCATTTGCGCGCCTGTATATAAAATTCCAGCAACAAAGCCTGTCAAAAGAACGGTCGTCAAAGCTCTTGAAATCATTTGATTTATCCTCTATTGGGTTTTAGTGGCAAGGAAAAGTGGCCGCATGTCGGGAATCATGAGCTGCATTGTGCATGAAGTTGCCAGAACCTTGTGCAAAACCAACGGCGAAAAGAAGAACCGATCCTGTCAATAGCATTAACACCCCGGTTGTTATTCTTTGCGAGAAGACTCCGGCATCACTCGTGTCCAAAGAAGCTGTTGCTAATGCAGCCATCGTTTTAGTTGTCATATAAATCTCCTGGAAAAATTTATTACAGTTTGTAACAAACCAGAGAGGAAAGCAGTAATAGTGGGATCACAGCAAGCTGTTGATTCCAGTTTCTATTTGCCTCGAATAGTCTGTTTTGGAAATATCAAGGCTGGTCTCCTGACTTATGGAAGTGAACAAAAACGCCTTCCCAAAAATAAACATTGCGCTTATTTTCAGTGGCTTATGTTTTTATTTTTTCCAATTACAGTTACGAGGATAGTTCCCGAATCTCACGGAATTCCCTGCTCTTAATTCACAAGAAAACAATAAACTCAGTCTCGTGAAGCATACCTTGAAAGTAGTGATTATAACGCCCGAGAATTAAATGGCAAGTAAAAAACTACTCCCGCAAACGCATTTACCCCCAACTGACAGTTATCAACGCAATTCCAATCAAAGTTACTCCCGCACTGACCCATGCCATTAAAGGTGGTCTGACACCAGTGCTAATCCAGAGCAAAGGTAGGATCATCACTGGTGTTGTCGCGGAAAGTGTGGTTATAACTCCAGCGTCTCCCAGAGCCAAACCATACAAAAGGAGAGTCATGCCGATTCCCATTGCTAAAAATCCGCTGAACATCATTATATCAA
>JACNKY010000280.1 GCA_014381795.1 Pseudomonadota bacterium
GTCAGAGACGTACTTGTTACATCTCAGCATCCATTCATTTCTGAAAAAAAGGATAAGAATGTTGACTGATGGCGTATTGATAAGTAATGTTAAACTTGTGCAGGCGATGAAAGCAAGCCAATTGCGTAGAAATCAAAATGCAGAAGGAGAACGGCGCAGAGAATATGCGAGGAATATATTTAAAAAGTATTTTAGCTTTTCCGGCAAATCAGCCGGAGAAACGATTGAGCAGAATGAAGACCCTACAAGTCTCTAACTTTCTACTCAATCATAACTCTAGGTGCAGGAGAGCAACCTAGAATAACTTTTTCATAATAAAGGAATATGAAACCGCAAGTCAAGCCTATTAAAATTAGGCATCCCGAAAAAGAATTATCGCCATTCGGCAAGGCATTCTTTGATTGTCATCAAATACTACAAATCGCACAATTTGAAGCAGATATGGAAGGTTTGGCAAAACCTGATGCCTGTGAAATTGTAGATGTGTATTTTGAAAATTTAGGACTAACTCAATATGATAATATGAAAGGTATGTTATGAAAGCAGAAACCGCAGAAATCGCAGTAACAGAGGAATCAGACGAATCATTTGAAAACTTTAGAGCTGGGTTCCTACCGTCTAATTATGAAGCTCCTGCAACCGCAGGTGGTTATCTTAAAATACTTAATGGTGAAACGCACAGGATCCGAATAATGGGAAGTTTTAAATACCCATCAACAGCAATCATGGGCTGGGAGGGCTGGACAGATGATTCAAAGCCGATGCGGAGAGAGTATTCTACGAAAGGGTACGATGATTTAACTGTGCTTGATCGAGATGGGAAGCCAAGGCACTTCTGGCTATTCCAAATTTGGCATGAGGAACAAAAACTGCCGATGATATGGGAGATTACTCAACGGACTATCCAGAATGCAATTAGGGCATATACTGAAAATCCAGCTTGGGGTGATCCAAGTAAATACATTATATCAATCTCCCGAACAGGCACCGGCACAGATACAAAATATAATCTGATCGCAGAACCACCAATAGCAAAAGCAAGCCCGGAAATAATGGATTCGATGCTGTCTGCACGTATCGATTGCAGGGCTATTTTTACTGATGATAACCCATTTGGTGCGCTGGCCGACGGTGATGCAGATGACATCCCATTTTAGTTGATAATATGAATATTATACAAAAGTGGGAAAAAGAACCAAAAATACACTGTCCGGATTGCCATGGACGTGGTTCTAAAGATTATCTCGATCAAGAAACAGATTATTTGCAGGAAGCAAGTTGCGAAAGCTGTTCCGGTTGTGGATGGATCCCGGTATCATGGCTTCAAACAGGGATTCCGCAGAAGACATTTATTTCAAATAAATTCTGGTCTGATCCACCGTTTTAAATTCAGAGTGTCGTCTTGTGTTAATTGTGAGACGGCATTCTAATTCTATGAAGGAATTATGAAAGAAAACATTGAATATTATCGGCATTTCTCAGGTGCAGACCAACATCCGAAATTTGAAATGCTACGAGCAAAATACGGATGGTCTGGTGATGGTAAATTTTGGGCGTTGAATAACAGAATTGCTTTAGCATCGAATTGTATTTTAGATTTAAGCAAAAAATATGTTAAAGCCAGCATCGCAAATGCTCTTGATTTTACGTTAGATGAATTTGATGAATTTGTTATATATTTGCTGGAAGAATGCGATTTAATTATTGAAACAGGTTCGGGAATTACTACTAACGAAGTTCAAGAAAATTATGGCAAAGTTTCATTGAAACGGATGAAAAACAAAGCAGGATATGTTAAAAAACCGACACTTAAAACTGCCGAAAGTAGCACAAAGTTAGCTGGAACTGAAAACCAGCCGACTGGAATGCAAATTCAGCCGTCTGAAAATATACAAACTAAAGTAAATAAAAGTAAAGTAAATAAAAGTAAAGTAAATAAAAGGGAAGAAGTAGAAATTATCCTCAATGATCTGAATGAAAGATTAGGTTTAAAAAAAGGATTTTCGGCTGGCACAGAAAAAAGTCAAAGTTTGATATTATCCAGATTAAGAGATGGTTTTTCTGTAGAAGATTTTTTTACAGTTAATGAAAAGAAAATCAACTCATGGAAGACTGACCCAAATATGTGTAAATTTTTAAGACCTGAGACTCTTTATGGCAACAAGTTTGAGGGATATTTAAACGAGATTATAGTCTCAGACAATGACGCCTTACGTTTCAATCAAGGCAAACAAGGCAAGAAACCAAGCACAAGGGAACGTCTCGCTAATGCTTGGGCAGAAATGGGAGTTGATCCAGAAAACAATTCTTTAGTTAAACCAGAAACAGGAGAGAGTAATGTTGACAGCACAGGAGTTGAACAGGGTACTAACATCCTTGAGTTCGGTTTATCCGAACGTGGAAATATCAAGCGACTTAATTGATATATGGGCTAGAGCTCTTGATGATCTGAATTTTGCAACAGTACAACGTGGAGTCACTTACTGTGCAAAAGAACATACCACAGGTTTTATGCCGACTCCGGCAGAGTTTCGCTACTACACTTTGTCGGGAGAAAATGCACAAGCAGGTAAAGCACGCATCCAAGCTCTGCATCGAGAAACAAAACAATTAGGCATGAAGCCCCTGGAGACAGTGCCGATGCCGGACGAATTCAGGGAACTATTCAGAAAATTTACAGGTAAAACTAATATCAAAGATGCAGTCCGGATGAATCAGGAAGAATCGGCGAAACGCAAAGAAGAAAATGCAAATTTTTTTAGCGAAGGGAAATTGTAATGAAAATAATAGAAAGAAATATTGATGAACTAATATCAGCTGAATATAATCCTCGGCAGTTAACACAACATCAACATAACACTTTAACTGATTCAATTAAAAGATTTGGTTTAGTTGATCCGATTCTTGTTAATATTCATCCCGACAGAAAAGATATTATAATCGGAGGGCATCAGAGGGTCACTGTTGCAAAAGAATTAGGTATTAAAACTGTTCCGACTGTTGAGCTAGAACTTGATGCAGAAAAAGAACAAGAGCTTAATGTACGTCTAAATAAGAACACAGGCGAGTGGAACTGGGACGGCCTAGCAAACAATTTTGATGTAGATGATCTGATTACATGGGGATTTAATGAAAAAGAGTTGCTAGGGGAAATAAGTAAAGAGCTGATCGAGCCAGAGATAG
>JACNKY010000038.1 GCA_014381795.1 Pseudomonadota bacterium
TATCTGGTTTCCAATGGGAATCATGGGAACGCTTAGACAAAAATGGATGAAATGGTTACCGTAGAATTACTCAGTACACATGGATTGACTCGTAAGTATGGAGGTCTTGTCGCTGTTGATGATGTAAACTTCAAGCTCTATCAGGAAAGTATTCACGCCATCATCGGTCCAAACGGTGCCGGAAAGACCACACTCGTCAGTCTTATCTGCGGACGGACAACTCCTTCTTCAGGCAGAATCAACTTCAAAGGAAACGATATTACAGGTCTCTCTTCCGCGAAACGTGTGCAGGCCGGAATTGTTTATACATTTCAGGTTACAAGTATTTTTAGTAATTTGAGTTGTTATGAGAATATTGCTCTGTCTGTACAAAGAAATTTGAGAGCACACCAAAAAGGAACTTCGCTGCTCGGAAAATGGCGCATGGTCAGCGAAGCTGATATTGAACTGGAGGTTTCAAAATATCTCCTTGAAGTTGGGCTGGAAGGTGTCCAAACGCAAATTGCGGGAACTTTACCTTACGGACATCAAAAGCTGCTGGAGGTAGCCATGAGCTTGGCTGCCGGCCCAAAGTTGTTGATATTGGACGAACCAACCCAGGGTTTGGCTGAAGCCGAAATTGAAAATCTGACCCAACTGATTCAGGAAATTTCAAAATCTGTTAATGTGCTTCTGATCGAGCATAATATGGAGGTTGTCTTCAATTTGGCGGAGCATGTCACTGTCATGGACAATGGTTCAATTTTGGCTGAAGGGACACCGGCAGAAATTGAAAATAATGATGCTGTCCAGGCTTCATATTTAGGAAACTGATGCTGAAAATTGATAGAATTTCAAGCAAGTATGCTCAGGTACAGGTTCTGAACGATGTTTCTCTGGAGGTCAGGGAAGGCGAAGTATTAGGCCTTTTGGGACGTAACGGAGCAGGAAAATCAACTTTATTGAAAAGCATCATGGGGTTGGTTGAAGTCAGCTCAGGCAGCATTTCAATGGATGAGGTCATTTTAAACGAACTGGAGACTCATCAAATTCCAAAAAACGGAATCGGTTATGTCCCACAGGGTCGCCGTTTATTTTCCGAACTGACAGTGGAAGAAAATTTGAAAATGGGACTTTTGGTACGTGACAGTTCCAATGATGTTTTGGAGTGGGCTCTTTCACTCTTTCCTGTGTTGAAAACACGGATGTCACAAAAATCAGGAACTTTAAGTGGGGGTGAACAACAGATGGTTGCCACAGCCCGGGCTTTGTGTCTTCAACCTAAATTTCTGCTGATGGATGAACCCAGTGAAGGCTTGATGCCAAGTATGATTGAAACTATCTTTGATACAATCGAAAAACTCAAAAAAGAAAAAGTCGGAGTTCTTTTGGTTGAACAAAAAATAGAAGGAACTTTGCGGGTTTCTGATCGGATAGTATTTATGGAAAATGGATTTATGAGAGGAGAATCAGACCCTCAGGCACTTGCCAAAAATCCGGAAGCTCTGGCTAAGTATGTCGGTGTGAAAGCACATGCTAAATGATTGCAGTTTTCTTTCTAACTAAACAATAATGAGACTTCAAAAAGGCAGCACTTTTTTATTGTCAGCAGGTTTTGCTTCCTTTTTTCCACAACTCGCCTTTGCGCATGCCGGTTCCAGAGGGCATGTGCTGCTTCTGCCTACACAATTATACATCGTTGGCGGGGCCGCGGTTGTTGCTGTTACATTTGCGCTAATGATATTTGTGGTTCGGCAGCCTTTGTCAGGACAGCATCAAATTTCGCAAAATTATGAAAAAGAAGCTGAGCCGAATTACTGCTTGAGTTTGCTCTCATTGCTGACACTGCTGTTATTGATCTGGATAGGTTTCACCGGGAATCGGGATCCGATACAGAATTTGCTACCGTTGACAGTCTGGGTGTTCTGGTGGATTGGGTTTACAATGTTTACCGCTCTTTTTGGCAACTTTTGGGCAGTTATAAGTCCGTGGCCGATTCTGCAGAAACTGTTACAGCTTTTCACTGGTGTTCAAACAAATAAAAAAAGATTATTTGGAGAAACTGAACGCTGGGCTTATTGGCCGGCGGTAATCCTGTTTTTTGGCTTTGCGTGGCTGGAACTGGTACATCCTTCACCGATGGATCCGGAAACACTGGCAGGATTTATTTCACTCTATGTGTTATTGACAACTTTAGGAATAAAAATCTTTGGTGCAGAATTCTGGCTAAAAAACGTAGAACCATTTTCAGTTTTTTTCAGGATGGTCGGTTGGCTGGCTCCGTTTTATCTGAAAAGTTCTCCAGATAGAAAAAGTTTGCTGAGCATAGGAATACGTTGGCCCTGTAGCGGACTGCTCAGATCAGAGAGTTTGCCGACAGGAGGAGTTGCCTTTGTTTTACTGGTGCTTGCCACGGTTTCTTTTGACGGATTATCGAAAACATTTTGGTGGTTGTCCTTAGTGGAAAAGAATCCGCTGGAATATCCCGGACGTACGGAAATGATGCTGCCCAACACTTTAGGACTTTGCATTACATTCATGATTTTTTTCAGCGCGTTTTATTCCGTACAGAGACTTGCTTCATGGCTGAATCCTGAAGCTCAGCAGACAAGCAGTTTTATCTACTCGATGATTCCGATTGCTTTTGGCTACCACTTTGCGCATTATTTGCCGACATTTATTGTTGATATTCAGTATGCTTTTATTGCGCTTACGGATCCTTTTGGAATTGGTTGGAACCTGTTTGGTACAGCCGAATGGGTTGTCTCTTCATCCATTCTGGCGAATTATGATTCTGCTGTTTTGATCTGGTATCTGCAAATTTCAGGGATTGTACTGGCACATGTTGGAGCGGTAATTGTGTTTCACTTACTGCAACTGCATGAAAATCGGACTTTAGCAAAAACTTTGCAGGGACAGTTTCCGGCAACATTGTTGATGATCGCATATACAGTTTTTGGGCTTTGGCTGCTTTCTACTCCTGTGATAAGCTGACACCGTTTATTTGATGGATGAAAATGACACTGCAGCTGTCAAATTATGGATTAATTTTTACTCCGGATTGCTGATTTAGTTGCGTGGTGTAATTCAGACTTATAATGAAACAATCAAAATTTTAGCTTATATTAAAACAAATTATTTATGACTCAAATCGTCGGTGTTGATGTAGGAGGTACTTTTAC
>JACNKY010000037.1 GCA_014381795.1 Pseudomonadota bacterium
GCGTAATTTCCAGAAAAACTGTGATTTTGTCGCATTGTAGGTTTTCATCAAATCGAGATGCATCGGATCTGGTGAACGTAAGCCCTTGACCATACCGATCGCAATCGGAAAAAAACAAAGATAAGCCGAAATTATTGCTTTTGGTAAAAGTCCTGTAACTCCAATTGCCCCTAAAACTACAATGATCATTGGTGCAATTGCCAAAATCGGAATTGTCTGTGAAGCAATTATCCACGGTAAAACGCTTTTATTTAAGGTGCTAACGTGAACAATACCCACAGCAAGTAAAATCCCTAAAATAGCACCCATTGCAAATCCTACCATGGTTGAGGAAATTGTGACCCAACCGTGATAAACCAAGCTGCGTTTGGAAGATATCTTTTGCTGAAATATTGATTTATTAAGGTCTAAGATAATCTGATGTGGAGCCGGCATGATTGGTCGATCCATTGACCATGAATCATCAACGAGCTTGGAAAAGTCCCACTCAACTTTATGCCGTTCGTATTTGTCGATTAAAACCGCAGAATTGAGATAGACCGCTCCGGCATACCAGAAAATCGCAGTGAAGGCGAGCACGGTTGTAATCGAAACAAATGATGAGTTACGGAACCAGTTCATTTCAGATATTTTAATCAATCATAGCTGTGTCCTGCCCGCAGACCTTCACGGATACGGTGAGATAGATCAAGGAATTCCTGCGTTTCCCGCATATCAAGGGTACGTTTTTCCGGCAGTGGACTATCAATTACATCAATAATCTTTCCGGGACGGGGAGACATAACCACAATTTTTGTAGAAAGATAAGCAGCTTCCGGAATTGAGTGAGTCACAAAGACAACCGTCTTTTGCGTTTGCTCCCAAAGTTTGTGGAAGTGCTCGTTGAGTTGATCACGGACTATTTCATCCAGTGCCCCAAACGGTTCATCCATCAGCAATAAATCAGGATAAAATGTAAGGGCACGCGCGATTGAAACACGCTGTTGCATACCGCCAGAAAGCTGCCAGGGGAATTTTTTTTCGAAGCCAGTGAGGTCCACCATTTCCAGTACTTCAGCGGCACGTTTGTTTTGCTCCGCTTTTTTAACACCCATAATTTCCAAAGGCAGTTTGAGATTGCCTTCAACGGTACGCCAGGGGTAAAGCGCGGGTGACTGAAAGACATAACCGTATGCGCGCTGCAAACGGGCTTCTTCCGGAGACATACCGTTTATTTTTATTTCACCACCGGTGGGTTTTTCAAGATCCGCAATCACCCGCATCAGCGTGGTTTTTCCACATCCGGAAGGACCTATAAGTGAAATAAAATCACCTTTATTGATTTCCAGATCAATCTCCGAAAGTGCGTGTACAGGACCGTCTGCTGTTTCGAAAACTAAATCTACTTTACAGGCCTCAACAACCCGGGAACAATCTTCCATTACGATGACCGCTCCACAGAGGTAGGAGCAGTAGCTGAACTTCGTTTTTCAACCGCGCTGTAATACGGAGCAAAACATGGACGCTCAACATAGCGTCCGACACCACGTTCAGTACGAACTTTACCGTTTTGATAAACCACTAGCCCCTGGCTGATAGTCGCAACGTTGATACCGGTCAGTTCCATCCCTTCAAAAATATTGAAATCAATATTTTGATGATGGGTTTTTGCGGAAATTGTATGAGTTGCAGACGGATCAAAAATCGCCAAATCCGCATCACTGCCTTCTGCAATCATGCCTTTTCGCGGATAAATATTGAAAATCTTTGCGGTGTTTGCTGAAGTAACCGCGACAAATTCGCTCATGGTTAAACGGCCGGTGTTGACGCCATGCGTCCAGAGAACATTCATTCGGTCTTCGATACCGGCTGTTCCATTTGGAATTTTGCGGAAATCATCTTTACCCATCGCTTTCTGGTCTGCACAAAAGCAGCAGTGATCGGTGGCTGTTGTCTGTAAATCTCCAGACTGAAGACCACGCCAAAGAGCTTCTTTGTTGCCTTTTGGACGGAAGGGTGGGCTCATCACGTGTGCAGCCGCAAATTCAAAATCCGGATTACGGTAAACACTGTCATCAACCAACAGATGTCCTGTTAGTACTTCGCCATAAACGCGTTGACCTTCACGCCTTGCTCTGGCGATTTCATTGAGAGATTGTGAGCATGAATTATGAACCAAATACAGAGGTACATCAATCATCTGCGCAAAACGAATCGCTCGGTTTGCTGCTTCTCCTTCTACCTGAGGCGGTCTTGACTGAGGATGTCCTTCCGGACCTGTAATACCGCTGTCAAAAATTTTCTTTTGGAAATGATCGACCAATTCGCCGCTTTCCGCGTGGACTGTGCAAATAGCACCCAGTTCACGGGCACGGGTGAAACTGTTGACAAGTATTTCGTCATCAGCCATGATTGCACCTTTATAGGCCATAAAGTGTTTGAAACTGTTTACTCCATAATCACGGCTAAGAGTGCCCATCGCTTCATGAACAGAATCGTCCCACCAGGTGATTGCCACATGGAAACTGTAATCTGTCGCAGATTTTTCAGCCCAGCCACGCCAGGTGTGATATCTTTCCAGAACATCCTCCTGTGGACCCGGAATCACAAAATCAATAATCATCGTAGTTCCACCTACCGCACCTGCTGTTGTGCCGGAAAAGAAATCTTCAGAGGCAACTGTTCCCATGAAAGGGAGTTCCATGTGAGTATGCGGATCAATTCCTCCGGGCATCACATAACAACCTCCTGCATCAACAATATCCACTCCTGAAGGTGCGTCCATGTCAGGACCTACAGCTTGAATAATTCCATCCTCACAATAAACATCCGCACGGAATGACTGATCCGCGTTGACAACTGTTCCACCTTTTATAATTACTGACATCTTGTCCCCTTCTTGATAGTTTTAAAGTTCTCTAGTTTTAATTATTTTCAACCCTCATCGGATTATTTGGATGGGTTGTCCAGTTCTGATATTCTGTCCCTGAATCAACTCGTTCCATGGTGATACAGTCTGGCACAGGACAGGCAAACATGCAGAGATTGCAGCCAACGCATTCTTTATCAATGACCTCAAAACGCCGTTCACCGTTGGCTTTAATTTCACGAATAGCCTGGTGTGACCCGTCCTCACATGAAATATGACACAATCCACAATGGATGCAAGTCGATTCG
>JACNKY010000048.1 GCA_014381795.1 Pseudomonadota bacterium
ACTCTTTCCTGCCTGACCATTTCACCATAACGGGGAAGACTTCACAATTCAAAACCAATAATTTTGTGGGTAGAGCATGCAGATTAAAATGTTGCTGAAACTTGACAATATCTCAGCTGAGACTCAAATAGCTAAAGGTTTTGACTCAATCCCTTAAAGCAGAAGATAAATTATTTCAGATGACGCTACCTTGACTTTTTTCACATACGCCTTGATACTTCGTTTAAGATGGCAGTGTGGAAATGATTTATTTTGTTACTTATTTTTCATGAATGACTCAATAAAAACAGTACCGGGACATGTTTCAGTAAAATCCTGCTGATTCGTGGTGAAAAGGTAATGCTGGATCGTGATATAGAAGAGTTGTCTGGTGTGGAAACCAAACGAAAAAATGAAGCTGTTCGCAGAAATATAAAGAAGTTTGCAGTTGATTTAATATTAGAAATTTTAAAAATTATGAAGCAGAATACTTGAGAAAAAATTGGTTTTCCGGCGAATGATGTTTAATTCAGAAACATGAAACTGTATCGACCCTAAAGAACAAAATCAATATGCTGAATGAAAAATATGGTTAAAGTGTTGATGAGATACAGCTTGTAAGGTAGGTGTAAAATTGACGATAATACTTTTTTTCAAACTTCACATGAGATAAAAGTACTTAACTTTAATTAAGTATTTTTCAAGAGAACAATTTTCAGTTTACAAATATATGATGAATAATAACAATGATTTTCGTCAATGGGTACCAGAAGATGCGGAGCTTTTCATTCAGCAGTATGCAACGAAGTATCAGCAAATGTCTTTTGATGAACTGGAGTCAAAAGCCTTTGCACTTGTTGATGCACATGAGCAGTTGATGGATCGGCAAA
The DNA here is from genome assembly GCA_014381795.1 of Pseudomonadota bacterium. Lineage (GTDB taxonomy): Bacteria > SAR324 > SAR324 > SAR324 > NAC60-12 > Arctic96AD-7. The sequence goes on from JACNKY010000048.1 coordinate 870, forward strand.
GCATTGTACTTTATGCAGGTACTAATGTAATCAATCCAAAAGCGGCAAAAATGCTTTCATCCAGTATTGGCAGCAGAGCCAGCTTAGGCTATCCCGGAGCAAAGTATAACAAGGGTATGGAGCATGCCGATCAGTTGGAAATCATGTTAATGTCGCTGATGCGGAAATTATTTGACGCAAAATATGTGGAGTACCGAGTGCCCAGCGGTTCGATCGCAAACCTCTATGCATACATGGCAACCACCAAACCAGGTAACAAAATCATGGCTTTTTCAGATTCGGCGGCCGGACATGTAACGCATCATGCCGATGGGGCAGCAGGACTTTACGGACTTGAAATTCATGAGGTTCCGTTTGATTTTGCAAACATGGATGTTGATCCGGAAGCTTTAATGATTGAAGCGAAAAAGGTACGTCCAAAGCTGATAATTGTTGCAGGCAGCATGTGTTTGTTTCCGTATTCACTGGGTGAAGTCCGGAAGGTTGCGGATGAAGTTGGGGCATGGATTTTATATGATGCGGCGCACATGGGAGGTTTGATTGCTGGCGGTGAATTTCAGCAACCGCTCAAAGAAGGTGCGGATTTGATGACCGGTTCGACTTATAAAAGTTTTGGCGGTCCGCCTTCCGGAATGATTTTGACCAATTCCGCGGAATTGGCGGAGCGTTTAGATAAAATTGCTTTCCCCGGCCTGACCGCTAATTTTGATCTCAGCCGTGTTGCGGCAATGATAATAGCGGTTTTGGATTTACTGACACACGGGCAGGAATACGCAAAAATGTGCATTTCAAACGCTCAGGCGCTAGCAGAATTTCTGCATTCCGGAGGATGTGAAGTATTTCAGGTTTCCGGAAAAGGTTTTACGAATTCACAGCATGTTGCTGTTCCAGCCGCAGCTTACGGTGGCGGAGACACAGCGGCAAAGCTGCTGGAAAAAGCTAATCTTCTCACCAGTGGAATTGGTTTGCCTTTGCCGTCGGTTCCCGGGGATTTCAACGCAATGCGTCTGGGAACCCAGGAAATTACACGCTGGGGAATGCGTCCGGAAGATATGGAAACAGTTGCGGACTTCTTCTGCCGTGTGTTAGTCCAAAAGGAAAGTCCGGAAAAGTTGAAATCCAAAATCATTGAATTCCGGAAAGAATATCAAAAACTGCATTATATTCGGGCTTAATGAATTATAATGAAGCTGGTGATTATTACCTGAGAATTAAAAAAAAGCTCAATAAATGTTCGACAGGCCGACTTCTTTTAATAATTCAATTTCAAGTTCCAGCATTTCACGGGCTTCCTCTGCGGAACGCTCATGATCCCATCCTGCGAGGTGCGTGCAACCGTGCGCCAGCAGACGAATAAGTTCTGTTTCAAAATCCCAACCGTTTTCAACTGCTTGTTTCTGGACATGTTCAGCTGAAACCACCAAATCACCTGCCAACGGAACTTCATCTGTGTAGGGTTCTTTCGGAAGATAGAAATCCTCCTCATCTTCAGCATATGGCCATGAAAGGATATCCGTGGGACTGTCTTTGCCGCGGAATTCCAGATTTAACTTTTGGATTTCCGTATCATTAGTGAGGTAAAGCGAAAGTCCTCGTTCATTTATAAACAGGTTTTTCAGAAAAACTGTTAAAATTTCTTCGAGCTGTTTTTGATTTATCAAAACGCCCCAGTCAGAATCACTGCGGATTTCAATCATGAGGCATTTGAGAAGAAGAAAAGACACGCAAATGTGCGCTACGGCTACGGGGATTTTCGGCGGTCTCTTTGGCAGTAGCATTAACAGGTCGTCTTGTAATCACTCTACCCAACGGTTTTTCGCCGCAAATGCAGTAAGGTAAATCAGTTGGGCAAACACAGGGATTTTCCCATTTACGAAATTGGTGCTTGACCATCCGGTCTTCCAGCGAATGGAATGAAATGATGGCCAAGCGTCCATCCGGTTTAAGACGTGACGGAGCCTCTTTCAATAAAATTCCAAGTTCATTTAATTCGTCATTTACAGCAATTCTGAGTGCCTGAAAAGTTAATGTTGCCGGATTAAAACCTGGCTTTTGGAATCGTCGTGGTATTGCGGCACTGACCATGTCGGCTAATTCCTTAGTCGTTTCAAACGGTTTATTCTCACGTTCAACAAGGATGGTACTGACTATTTTACGGGCAAAGCGTTCTTCACCATAATCGCGTAATATTTTAAGTAATTCGTGCATACTTGAAGTATTAACCAGATCTGCTGCTGTGAGGTGTTGACGGTCCGGATCCATACGCATGTCCAACGGACCTTCGTG
>JACNKY010000036.1 GCA_014381795.1 Pseudomonadota bacterium
CAGGAAGGAGCCGCGCTGAATGCGATGGCGCTTGAATGTATTCCAGACGCAAACGCAAACTTTCTCGCCAGGATTCCGGGGCTTCCGGATGACGCATTTTTACATGACGGTCAACTGACAAAACGTGAAATCAGGGCGGTTACACTGTCACGTTTGATGCCGGTCGTGGATCAAGTTTTGTGGGATGTCGGTGCAGGTTGCGGCTCTGTGGCGATTGAATGGATGCGCAGCAATCCGCGTTGTCAAGCAATCGCAATTGAAAAATCGGAATCTCGTTTAAAACTGATTCAACAAAATGCTTTTCAATTGGGTGTACCAATGCTACAGATTGTTCCCGGAAAAGCACCTGAGGTTTTGGCGGATCTGCCTGCGCCGGATGCGGTTTTCATTGGCGGTGGACTTTCTACTGAAAACATGCTGGAAACTTGCTGGAATGCGCTCAAGCCAGGAGGACGTTTAGTCGCCAATGCAGTAACTCTCGAAGGTGAACAAACATTGATCCAATGGCAAAAAGAAAATTCCGGAAAGTCCCCTGCAATTGGAGATTTTACTCGCTTGGCTGTCTCGCATGTGGAAAAAATTGGAAAATTTCAAAGCTGGAAAACATTGCGTCCTGTGACTCAACTTGCTGTTATTAAAACATATTAAATAAATTTTTCACCACAGAGGCACAGAGGTCTCAGAGATGGAACTAAATAAAATTTCCGAACAAATTATCGGTGCCGCGATATAAGTCCATAAAGTACTTGGTCCCGGACTGATGGAATCTGCATATGAAGAATGTTTGTGTAGAGAGTTGGAGTCTCGAAACATCTCATTTGAAAGACAATTACCGCTACCTCTGGAATATAAGGGGAAGCCATTAGATTGTGCATACAGATTAGACCTCTTGGTGTCAAATACCGTTGTTGTTGAACTTAAAGCAGTATCAATAATTGAGTCTATCCATGAAGCGCAATTACTAACTTATATGAAATTAGGCGGTTGGAAATTGGGCTTGCTCATAAATTTTAATGTCCCTCTTTTGAAGAATGGAATCAGAAGAAGAATTCTTTAAACTCTCTGTGCTCTCTGTGACTCTGTGGTGAATCAAAAAGGAATCCTTTATGGAATCGGTGTAGGTCCGGGTGATCCTGAATTGTTAACACTCAAAGCCCATCGTTTGATCAACGAATGTGACATTCTGGCTTATCCTGCACCCGAAGTTGGTGAAGGACTGGCGCTTGAAATTGTGCGACCATTATTAAAAAACCAAACTGAATTTCTTCCCTTACGGCTGCCGATCGCGATTTCTCCTTTTCCCGCGCAGCAAGCCTACGATCAAGCCGCTAAATTGCTGGAAGTTCCCTTGGACATAGGAAAAACAGTCGCAGTAATTTGTGAAGGTGATCCTTTTTTTTATGGTTCATTTATGTATTTGTTTGAGCGCCTTTCAGAACGTTTCATGACGGAAATTATTCCAGGAGTTTCTTCACCGATGGCTGGTGCTGCAGTTTTAAAAACACCACTGGTTTCCCGTAATGAGGTTTTAACAATTCTACCAGGACCTCTGGAAGAGACAGATTTGGAGCAACGTCTGTTAAATACAGATGCTGCTGTAATTATGAAAGTAGGTCGGCATCTGACTAAAATCAGGAGGGTGCTGCGGCACCTGAGACTTGAACATTGTGCGCATTATGTGGAGCACGCTACCATGCCCAATCAACAAATTATTCCAATTGAAAATCTTGAAGCCCAAAATGTCCCCTATTTTTCCATGATTCTCGTGCGTAAAATTAAAGGTCACCTCATGTCCGGAGTCGTATGAGTCAAAGGATTGTAGTTTTTTGTCTGGGAAAAAGTGCCTTAGCACTTGCTCAGAAAATAGCAAAACACTTAAACGCGGAATTGCACGGAAAAGCGGAACGTTTTAATTCTGAAACTGGTCAGACGCTGGTTGATGATACCGTGTCAAAAGTTCCGGCGCCGAAAATTGACGTTTTTTTCACAGACGCGATGCAACATCTTGCTGCTTTGTTTAGTGAGGGAAGAGCAATTATTGGTGTTTGTGCTTCAGGAATTTTGATTCGCGGAGTGGCAGGTTGCCTCGAAAACAAGCAAACTGAACCGCCTTTGATTGCGGTGGCAGAGGACGGAAGTTCGGTTATTCCGCTGCTCGGTGGACATCACGGAGCAAATACACTGGCCCGAAAAATTGGTAAATTAATCGGAGTCTCGCCAGCCGTAACCACAGCTGGAGATTTGCGTTTTGGCATTGCATTCGACGAACCACCTCAAGGTTTTGTGCTGGTCAATCCGGAAAACCTGAAAGCGTTTACGGCAGAACTTTTGGCAGGCGAAGCAGTATCACTTTATCCAGAAACTAAAACCTTAACTCCGGATTTCTTGCCTGAAAACAAAACGGAAGCCCCTAATTACGTGCTGGGATTTTACGAATGGTTGCAGGAAAGTCGCCTGACTGTTTCAGCAAATGCAAAGCTGCGGATTTCGCTGAGTACGGATCCAATTTCCGGAAATGCCGAACATTTGGTTTTTTGTCCGGTATCAGAACTACCTGCAAAAAACATTGCGGTTGGCGTTGGTTGTGAACGTGGTACAGAGCCGGAAGAGTTGATTTCACTTGTTCGGAAAACATTGGCGGAAAATGAAATTGCTCCTGAACGAGTTGCGCTTGTCGTTTCGCTTGATCTCAAATCTGATGAACCTGCGGTTCATGCATTAGCAGCATATTTGTCCGAAATTTCCGGAATCGAATGTCCAGCGCGGTTTTTTGATGCAGCGACTTTAGAAACGCAAACTCCGTATCTCAAAAATCCTTCGGAAATTGTTTTTCAGGAAGTCGGTTGTCACGGAGTAGCCGAAGGTGCGGCTCTGGCGGCAGTTGCGGTTTCCGGAAGTTCTGCTGCCAACGGGAAATTGCTGGTAGGAAAAATAAAGTCCAGTAGAGCAACTTGTGCGTTTGCGGAGGCGGATAATTTACTTGAACCAAACAAAATAGGACGTGCGCAAGGTACCTTGTTTATCGTTGGAACAGGTCCGGGAACGCCTGAATGGAGACTTCCGGAAGCTGAAAAAATGCTCCAGAAAGCGACAGACTGGGTTGGTTACGGACTTTATCTGGACTTGATTGCTGATTTGCACAACGGTCAG